>JAYRTA010000021.1:7027-11667 GCA_041919875.1 Arenimonas sp. | reverse complement strand
GCAAACAGCTGCTGCCGGTGTACGACAAGCCGATGATCTACTACCCGCTCAGCGTGCTGATGCTGGCCGGCATCCGCGAGGTGCTGGTGATCAACACCCCGCACGAACAGGCCCTGTTCCGCCACCTGCTCGGCGACGGCAGCCAGTGGGGCATGCAGATCGAATACGCCGCCCAGCCCAGCCCCGACGGCCTGGCCCAGGCCTTCCTGATCGGCCGCGAGTTCCTGGCCGGCCAGCCCAGCTGCCTGGTGCTGGGCGACAATATCTTCCACGGCCCGGGCCTGACCGAGCGCCTGCGCCGCGCCGATGCCCGCGCCGACGGCGCCACCGTGTTCGGCTACTGGGTCAAGGACCCGGAGCGCTACGGCGTCGCCGAGTTCGATGCCGCCGGGCGCGTGGTGGGCCTGGAGGAGAAGCCGGCGCGGCCCAAGTCCAACTACGCGGTCACCGGCCTGTACTTCTACGACGGCCGGGCGCCGGATTTCGCCGCGGCGCTCCGGCCCTCGGCGCGGGGCGAGCTCGAGATCACCGACCTCAACCGCCGCTACCTCGACGAGGGCGCCCTGCACCTCGAGCAGCTTGGCCGCGGCTATGCCTGGCTCGACACCGGGACCCATGGCTCCCTGCTGGAGGCCTCGAACTTCATCGAGACCATCGAGGCCCGCCAGGGCCTGCGCGTGTGCTGTCCGGAGGAAATCGCCTGGGCCAACGGCTGGATCGATGATGCCGCCCTCCTGGCCCTGGCCGAGCCCCTGGCCAAGAACGGCTACGGCGAATACCTGCAGTCCCTGGTCCGGCGCGGGGTGGTCGAGTGAAGGTCGTCGGGACCGACCTGCCGGGCTGCCTGATCCTCGAGCCCCGGGTGTTCGGCGACGCACGCGGCTGGTTCTACGAAAGCCACAATGCCGACCGGCTGGCCGAGGCCGGCATCCAGGCGCGCTTCGTGCAGGGCAACGTCTCGCAATCGGCGCGTGGCGTGCTGCGCGGCCTGCACTACCAGTGGCCCCGGCCGCAGGGGAAGCTGGTGAGCGTGCTGGAGGGCGAGGTCTGGGACGTCGCCGTGGACATCCGCCGCGGCTCGCCCCACTTCGGCCGCTGGACCGCCGTGCTGCTGACGGGCGGGAACAAGCGCCATTTCTGGATTCCGGAAGGCTTCGCCCACGGCTTCGTCGTGCTCAGCAAGAGCGCGCTGTTCACCTACCAGTGCACCGCCACCTACGACGCCGCCGCGGACGCCGGCATCCGCTGGAACGACGCCCGCCTGGCGATCGACTGGCCCGTATCGGCGCCGCAACTGTCGGACAAGGACGCGCGCGCGCCCTTCCTCGACGACGTGCCGGCCGATCGCCTGCCGGTCCTGGCCGGATGAAGATCCTGCTGCTGGGCGCCAATGGCCAGGTCGGCCATGCGCTGCGCCGCAGCCTCGCGCCCCTGGGCATCGTGGTGGCGGCCACGCGCGGCGGCGTCCTGGACGCGGGCACCGCCTGCGAAACCGCCGACCTGTCGCGTCCGGACTCCCTGGCGCCCCTCGTGCGCCGGCTCGCCCCCGACCTGGTCGTGAACGCCGCCGCCTACACCGCCGTCGACCGCGCCGAGGACGAGGAAGCGCTTGCCCTGCGGGTGAACGCCGAGGCCCCCGGCGAACTCGCCCGGGCCTGCGCCGCGGCGGGCATCGCGCTGGTGCACTTCTCCACCGACTACGTCTTCGACGGCCGCCTCGGCCGCCCCCTGCGCGAAGACGACCCGCCGGCGCCGCTGGGCGTGTACGGCCGCAGCAAGTGGCTGGGCGAACAGGCCATCCGCGACAGCGGCGCGGCCCACCGCATTTTCCGCCTGTGCTGGATCTACGGCCCGCGCGGCCACAACTTCCTGCGCACGATGCTGCGCCTGGGCGCCGAGCGCGACCGCCTGCGCGTGGTCGCCGACCAGCACGGTACGCCCACCTCCGCCGCGCTCGTGGCCGACGCGGTCGCCGCCAGCCTGCGTGCCCGGCCCGACGCCGTGGGCACCTGGCACCTGGCCGCGGGCGGCGACACCACCTGGCATGGGTTCGCCGAGGCCGTGTTCGAGGGCGCGCACCGCCGCGGCCTGCTGGCGCGCCGCCCCGCGGTCGAGCCCATCGGCACCGCCGACTATCCGACCCGGGCCCGCCGGCCGGCGGACTCGCGGCTCGACACCGCGGCCTTCAGGCGCGATTTCGGCCTTCACCTCGATGACTGGCGCCAGGCCCTGGACCGGGTGCTCGACGCCCTTGCCGAGGCCCCGGCCAGCCCCTAGGCTTCCGGGCAACCGGCGCATCCGTCGCCGGCACGTTCGCCACTCCCCGGGGATAACCATGAAGACCAGCCTTGCCCTCGGCCTGACGGCCCTGTTCGCGTCCGCCGCGAACGCCGCCGAGCCGCCGCCGATTTCCGATTTCGTGCGCCATTCCACCTACAGCTCCGCGGAGATCTCGCCCAACGGCGAGTACCTCGCGCTCACGGTCGACCGGGGCGGCCAGGACGTGCTGACCGTGCTGCGCCTGTCCGACCTGTCGCTGGTGAAGGTCAATACGCTGCCCGAGGACAAGAGCGTGGCCGGCGTCACCTGGGTCAGCGACGACCGCCTGATGTTCACCGCCACCCGCAAGCTGGGCAGCTATGCCTCGCCCTTCCTCACGGGCGAATGGTTTGCGGTGAATGCCGACGGCAGCATGCCCCGGCCGGTGATCCACTTCGGCGCCCGCAGTTCCACCGAGCGCAACAAGGCCGTGGGCAACCAGCGATTCCAGCTGCTCGATCCCCTGGAGGACGATCCGCGCAACGTCCTGATGCTGGCCTACTACCAGCGCACCAACAACAGCTCCGGCGTGGAGCTGGTGCAGGTGGATACGCTGAGCGGCGCGCGCAAGACCCTCGCCCGCGCTCCCCGCGACAACTGCAGCCTCAGCCTCGACGAGAAGAAGCAGGCCCGCTTCGCGATCTGCTCGGACGCGCGTGACGCCAGCGGCCGATTCGACACGGTGACCGAGCTCTACAGGCTGGGCGACGATGGCCAGTGGGCCCTGGTCAATTCCAGCAAGAACGGCGGCGAAGACCTGACGGTGCTGGGCACGGCCGACGACGGCCGCATCTACGCCTTCCGCAGCGACCGCAAGAATCCCTCGGCCTTCGGCCTGCTCGACCGCCAGACCGCCCAGTTCACCGAACTGTTCCGCGACCCGGTGTCCTCGGTGAGCAACATCATGGCCTCGCCCAAGGACGACACCGTATTCGCGGTCGTCACCGAGGCCGGTGCGCCGGAAGTGCACATGATCGACGAGGCCCACCCGGACGCGCAGCTCTACCTGTCCCTGGCTGGCGCCTTCCCGGGCCAGCTGGTGGATTTCTCCAGCGCCACCCGCGACGGCGACAAGATCATCGTGTCGGTCTACAGCGACCGCAACCCGGGCGAGCTCTACCTGTACGACCGCAAGACCGGCCAGGCTCGCTTCCTCATGAAGAACCGCAACTGGATGGACACCTCGCGTTCGGCCTCGGTGATCCCGTTCGCCCTGACCTCGCGCGACGGCCTGAAGCTGCACGGCTACCTGACCGTGCCGCATGGCGTGGATCCGAAGAACCTGCCGATGGTGGTCAACCCGCACGGCGGCCCGATGGGCCCGCGCGACGACTGGGGCTACAACTGGGAGACCCAGCTGCTCGCCAGCCGCGGCTATGCCGTCCTGCAGGTCAACTTCCGCGGCTCCGGCGGCTTCGGCAAGGCCTTCGAGGACATGGCCTACGGCCAGTGGGCGACCGGCATCATGAACGACATCGCCGATGCCACGAAGTGGGCGATCGAGAAGGGCTACGCCGACAAGGACCGCGTCTGCATCTACGGCGGCAGCTTCGGCGGCTACGCGGCGATCATGGGCCCGGCCACGCACCCGGGCCTGTTCAAGTGCGCGTTCGGCTACGTGGGCGCCTACGACCCGCAGATCCAGTTCAAGCTCAGCGACACCAGCAAGCGCGAGGACGGCCTGGCCTACATGCGCCGCGCCTTCGGCCCCAGCCGCGCCGAGCAGGACGCGATGTCGCCGGTGCTGCACGCCGACAAGGTGAACATCCCGGTCTACCTGGCCGCCGGCGCCCGCGACGCCCGCTGCCCGCCGGAGAACACCGAGGCGATGTTCAAGGCGCTCGAGCAGGCGGGCAACAAGCCCGAGGGCATGATCATCCAGACCGGCGAAGGCCACGGGTTCTACGAGGAAAAGGCCCGCGAGAACCTCTATACCGAGATGCTCGCCTTCTTCGGCCGCCACATCGGCCGGCAGGGCGAGGTGACGGTGGGCACGCCCGCGGCGGCGGAGGGATCGGGCGGCCGCTGAGCCTCCCGCCCGTCGCCAGCGTTCCGGACGGCGCCCCGCGGGGCGCCGTCCTTTTTCCGGTGCGCCCGGGTTTTGCCCCGCGGCGGCCAGCCGGCCTACCATGGGGCTTTCCCGGTTCCGGAGACCCCCGTCCATGTCCCTGCGCCACTCGCTGCCCCTGGTCCTGATCCCGGCCTTGCTGGCCGGTCCCGCGTTCGCGGCCAAACCCTTCGACGTGCGCGACCTGGTCACGCTCGAGCGCGTCTCCTCGCCCACGCTCTCGCCCGATGGCCATCGCCTCGTGGTGGCGGTG
>JAYRTA010000021.1:0-7017 GCA_041919875.1 Arenimonas sp. | reverse complement strand
AACAAGGCCAGCACCGGCCTCTGGATCGAGGACCTGCGCGCGCGCGACGCGGCGCCGCCGGTGCGCTTCACGCCGGAGGGCTTCAACGTCAACAGCCCCTCCTTCTCGCCCGACGGCAGCCAGGTCTATTTCCTCTCGCCCAAGTCCGGTTCGATGCAGCTCTGGCGCCAGGCCGTGGCGGGCGGCGAGCCGCAGCAGGTGACCGATTTCGCGCTCGACGTCGGCAGCTACAAGCTCTCGCCCGACGGCCGCGCGCTGGCCTTCAGCCTCGAGGTGTTCACCGACTGCCCGACGGTCGCCTGCACCCGGGAGCGCCTGGATGCCAAGGCCGCCGGCAAGGCCAGCGGCCAGCTCTACGACCAGCTGTTCGTGCGCCACTGGGACCGCTGGGCCGATGGTCGCCGCAACCAGCTGTTCGTCGCCGGCCTGGGCCAGGACGGCAAGGCCGCGGCGGGCGAGCCGATCCGCGTGAGCGCCGGCGTGGACGGCGACGTGCCGTCCAAGCCCTTCGGCGACGCCGGCGAGTACACCTGGGCCCCGGACGGCCAGTCGCTGGTGTTCAGCGCGCGCCTGGGCGACCGCGGCGAAGCCTGGTCCACCAACTTCGACCTCTGGCGCGCCTGGGTGCGTGCCCGCCGCGCACCGCAGAACCTCACCGCGGCCAACCCGGCCATGGACACCGGCCCGGTGTTCAGCGCCGACGGCAAGACGCTTTACTACCGCGCGATGAAGCGCCCGGGCTTCGAGGCCGACCGCCTGGCCCTGATGGCCATGGACCTGCGCAGCGGCAAGGCCCGCGAGATCGCCCCGGCCTGGGACCGCAGCGCCGATTCGCTGCAGCTCTCGGCCGACGGCAAGGCGATCTACACCCAGGCCTACGACGTCGGCACGCATCCGCTGTTCAAGGTGGACATCGCCAGCGGGCGGGTGGACAAGGTGGTGGCCGGCGGCAGCGTCGGCGGCTTCGACCTGCGCGGCGACGTGCTGGCCTACACCCGCGACACCCTTTCCGGCCCGGCCCAGGCCTGGGTGGCCCGCGCCGACGGCAGCGCCGCCCGCCAGGTCACCCGCAACAACGAAGCGGTGCTGGCCGGCCTCGCGATGGGCGAGTACGAGCAGTTCAGCTTCAAGGGCTGGAACGACGAGACGGTCTACGGCTACGTGGTGAAGCCGGCCAACTACGAGGAAGGCAAGACCTATCCGGTCGCCTTCCTGATCCACGGCGGCCCGCAGGGCAGCTTCGGCGACAGCTTCCACTACCGCTGGAACCCGCAGACCTATGCCGGCCAGGGCTTCGCGGTGGTGATGATCGATTTCCACGGCTCGACCGGCTACGGCCAGGCCTTCACCGACTCGATCTCGCAGGACTGGGGCGGCAAGCCGCTCGAGGACCTGCAGAAGGGCTGGGCGGCCGCGCAGGCGAAGTATTCCTTCCTCGACGGCGAGCGCGCCTGCGCGCTGGGCGGCAGCTACGGCGGCTACATGGTGGCCTGGATCGCCGGCAACTGGCCGGACGGCTTCAGGTGCCTGGTCAACCACGCCGGCGTGGTGGACACCCGCATCATGGGCTTCAATACCGAAGAGCTGTGGTTCACCGAGTGGGAGAACGGCGGCACGCCAGTGCAGGTCCCGCAGAACTACGAGAAGTTCAACCCGATCAACCACGTCGGCCAGTGGAAGGCGCCGATGCTGGTCATCCACGGCCAGCTCGACTACCGGGTGCTGGTGGAGCAGGGCCTGGCGGCGTACTCGGCCGCGCAGCGCAACGGCGTGGAGAGCCAGCTGCTGTACTTCCCGGACGAGAACCACTGGATCCTCAAGCCGCACAACAGCGTGATGTGGCACGACACCGTCAACGCCTGGCTCAAGCGCTGGACGGCGCCGAAGGAGTAATCGCCGGATGGGCGCCGCCGACGCCGTCGTGGATATCGAGCGCCTGCGCCGCAGCTGCGCGCAGTGCTCGCTGCATGTGCTGTGCCTGGGCGCCGGCATCGGCGGCGAGGAGCTGGCCCGGCTGGATGCGATCGTCCGCAACCGGCACCCGCTCGGGCGCGGCGAGCACCTGTACCGGGCCGGGCAGGCGCTGGGGTCGCTGTTCGTGGCGCGCGAAGGCGCGTTCAAGACCGTGGCCACCGATGCCGAGGGCGTCGAGCAGGTGGTCGGCTTCCACCTGCCCGGCGAGCTGATGGGCCTGGATGCGATGGGGCAGGGGCGGCACGCCTGCGATTCGCTGGCCCTGACCCAGGCCACGGTCTGCGAGATCCCGCTGGCCAAGCTCGAGGAGGTCGCGCGCCAGTTGCCCGGCCTGCAGCACCAGCTGCTGCGCATCATCGGCCAGGGCATCAACCGCGACCAGTCGCACGTGGAGATGCTGGGCCGCAAGCAGGCGCACGAGCGCGTGGCGCTGTTCCTGCACAGCCTGTCCGAGCGCTACCAGCTGCTGGGCCTGCCGGGCGACATGTACACGCTGCCGATGAGCCGCGAGGATATCGCGAGCTACCTGGGCCTGGTGATCGAGACGGTCAGCCGCACGCTGACCAAGCTGCAGGACGAGGGCATCATTTCGGTGCGCGGCCGCCAGCTGCGCATCCTCGACAAGGCCCGGCTGGACGACCTGGTGCATGCCGCACCCGCGGCGAAGCCGGGCGCGGCCCGCGCCAAGGCCTGAGCCCGGGGCCGCTCAGAGCGAACGGCAGCCCAGCGCCGCCAGCGTCGCATGCAGAGCCGGCACCGTGGCCAGCCACGGGCCGGCCAGGGTGAACAGGCCGGCGAGCATCACCACGCCGGCCGCCGCGACGCGCCAGCCGCGCTTCGCCAGCAGGCCGCCGAGCCGCGTGCCGCTCCAGGTCACCGGCACCATCGTCGCCAGCGTGCCGATGCCGAAGGCCAGCATGAGCAAGCCGCCGTGCAGTGCGCTGGCCTCGAGCCAGGCGGCGGCCAGCACCGTGGTGGACAAGCCGCAGGGCAGCCAGCCCCAGAACGCGCCCATCACCCAGGGCCGCAGCGGGCCCGACGCCGGGACCACCTTTCCCTGCAGCGGACGCAGCCAGCGCCAGGCCACGGCGCCACCGCGGTTGACGAAGCCGAATCGGTGGGGCCAGAGCAGGCGCAGGCCGGCCAGCACCAGCACCCCGCCCATCGCCACGCGCAGCGCCGTGGCCAGGCCGTCGAGGCGGGCGAGGGCGAGCAGGCCACCGCCGGACGCGCCGACGATCACGCCAGCCAGCGTGTAGCCCAGCACGCGCCCGCCGTTGAGCGCCAGCGCCCAGGGCAGGCCGCCGCGCGGCCCGGTCGCCGCCAGGCCGGTGGCGATGCCGCCGCACATCGCGGCGCAGTGCACGCCGCCGAGCAGGCCGGTGAGCAGCGCGGCCAGCAGGGTCAGCAGGTCGACGGGCAGGCCGGCGGCCGGCATCAGCGCGACGCGGCGTCCGTCGGCGGCGCGCCTGCCGTACCGGGCGAGGTCGCGGTGCCTGCACCGGGCGGGGGCGTCGAGCCCGCGCCGGGCGGCGGCGCCGGGCGATCGTCGTCGCGCAGCATGTCCAGCGCCGGCGTGTCGAGGTCGTCGAACTGGCCACCCTTCACCGCCCACAGGAAGGCGGCGACCGCCGCAAGCAGCAGCAGCAGGGACATCGGGATCAGGGCGAGCAGGATGTTCATGCGTCTCCGGCGCCGGGGCGGCCCAGTCGCAGCGCGTTGCCGGTGACCAGCAGCGAGGACGCCGCCATACCCAGCGCGGCCAGCCCCGGCGTCACCCAGCCCAGCGCCGCGAAGGGCAGGGCGAGCAGATTGTAGGCCAGGGCCCAGGCCAGGTTCTGGCGGATGATCGCCCGCGCGCGCCGCGCCAGGCGCACGGCCTGCGGCAGTCGCCGAAGCCGTGGTCCGGTCAGCACGAGGTCGGCCGAACGATGCGCCAGCGGCGCGCCGCCGGCCATGGCCACGGAGACGTCGGCGCCCGCGAGCACCGGCGCATCGTTGATGCCGTCGCCGAGCATCAGCACGCGGTGGCCGGCGGCCTGCAGCGCGCGCACGGCGGCCAGCTTGTCGTCCGGCGACTGGCGCGCCTTCGCGTCCCCGATGCCGAGCGCGGCGGCGGCCGCGGCGACGGCCGCCTCGCCGTCGCCGCTGAGCAGCACCGGCCGCAGGCCCAGCGCGCGCAGGTCGCGCACCGCGTCGGCGGCGTCCTCGCGCAGCGGGTCGGCGACGGTGAAGCGGGCCAGCGCGGTGGCGCCGTCGCCGAGCCAGAGCGCGCCATCGTCGGCGCGCGCGGCGGCGAAGTCGGCACGTCCCAGGCGCAGGCGGCGGCCGGCCGCCACGCCTTCCACGCCAAGGCCCGGATGCGCGTGCATGCCGTCGGCGGCCGGGATCGCGCCCAGGGGGAAGGCCGCGGCCAGCGGATGGCCGGCGCCATGCTCCAGCGCCGCCGCGAGATCGCGCGCGACGCCGGCCGCGAGCCCGTCGAAGGTCGTCGTGCCGGTGAGCCGGGGCTCGCCCAGGCTGAGCGTGCCGGTCTTGTCGAACACCACCACGTCGGCCCGCGCCAGCGCTTCGAGTGCATCGGGGCGCAGCGCCAGCAGGCCGATCCGCGCCAGCGCGCCGTGCGCGGTGGCCAGCGCCGCCGGCACCGCCAGCGACAGCGCGCAGGGGCAGCTGACCACCAGCACCGCCAGCGCCACCTCGAAGGCCTTGGCCGGGCCCTGCGACCACCACAGCATCGCCGTGATGAGCGCGGCGGCGGCGAGGAAGAGCACGAAGCGCATCGAGATCGCGTCGGCCCAGCGCGCCAGCCGCGGCCGCTCGGCCTGCGCGCGCTCGACCGTGCGCGCCAGCTGCGAGAGCCGGGTGTCGGCCCCGGTGCGTTCGACCCGCAGCCAGGCGACGGCCTCGCGGTTGGTGCTGCCGGCGTAGAGCGGATCGCCCGGCGCCTTGGCCACCGGCGTGGACTCGCCGGTGAGCAGGGATTCGTCCACGGCCGCGGCGGCCTCGAGCAGCGTGCCGTCGGCGGGCACCGCCTCGCCGACGCCGATGCGCACGCGGTCGCCCGGCTGCAGCGCCTCCACCGGCACCTGCTCGAGCGAGTCGCCGGTGGCGCGCCAGGCCAGGGCGGGCTGCGCGCGCGCCAGCGTGTCCAGGCGCGCGCTGGCCTGCCGGTGCGCCATGCGCTCGAGGAAGCGCGCGCCAAGCAGGAACAGCACGAACATCACCGCCGCGTCGTACCAGACGTGGGTGCCGCCGCGCAGGGTCTCGACGAAGCTTGCGCCGTAGGCCAGCAGCACCGAGCTGGCCACCAGCGTGTCCATGCCCGGCCGGCGCTGGCGCAGTTCGCGCGCCATGCCCTCGAGGAAGGGCCAGCCGGAGAAGAACACCACCGGCGTCGAGACCAGGAAGGTGATCCAGCGGAAGAAGTCGCGGGTCGCGTCGGGCATCTGGCCCGCGGTGTCGAGGTAGAGCGCCTCGGCGAACATCATCGCCTGGGTGGCGCCCAGCGCCGCGACGCCCAGGCGCATGATCAGCCGGTTGCGCTCGCGCCGGCGCGCCTGCTCGAGCGCTTCGCCGCGCGCGAGGTGCGGCCGGTAGCCGAGCGCGGCCAGGCGCGAGAGCAGGCGGGACAGCGGCGTGCGCGCCGGGTCCCAGGCCAGGCGGATGCGGCCGGTGACGGCGTTCGCGGAGACGTCCTGCAGCCCGGGCTCGCGGCGCAGCGCGCGGTCGATCAGCCAGGCGCAGGCGGCGCAGTGCATGCCCTCGGCGACCACGGTGATCTCGTCGCCCGCCGGCCCGTGGCGCACGTGGCCGGCCTGCACGTCGGCGCGGTCCCAGGCGCGGAAGTCGGCGGCCTGTCCATCGACGCGGGCGCCGGGGGCCTGGCGCAGCCGGTAGTAATCCTGCAGGCCGCTGTCGCGGATCCAGGCGGCGGCGGCGCCGCAGCCCTGGCAGCAGACGGCACGGCGCGCGCCCTCGAGTTCGACGAAGACCGGCGCCGGCGGCAGCGCCTCACCGCAGTGGAAGCAGGCGGCATCCAGCGCGCGGTTCACGGCGCGGGCACCGCCGGCGCAAGCTCGATGCGGGTCGCGCCCGGCACGTGCCGGCCGACCAGGCGCCAGCGGCCATCCGGCGCCAGCAGGCGCAGGTGCCAGGCGACGCCGTCGGGGTAGGTGCCGGGATGGCGCCAGCCGGCGGGGCCCGGTTCGAAATCGAGGGCGACGTCGGCGTCCGATTCGATCGGATGCACCAGCTGCAGCACCGGCGTGACGGTGCCGGGCCCGGGCCGCAGCTCGAGGCGCAGCACCTCGCCCTCGATGTACAGGGTGGCCGACAGCCCTTCGCGGGCCGCGACTTCGTCGGCGTCCAGCGCGACCTGCTGCACCTGGGCCATGCGCCGCACCGGGTCGGGGCTGGCGTCCACCGCGCTGCCGCCGGCGGCGACCCACAGCGTGGCGATGCCGGCGAGGATGGTGGCGGCCGGGATGCCCAGCACCAGCCAGGCCACCGGGTTCGCGCGGGGCTTGCCTTCGCCGGCCATCAGAACGGCCCGAAGAAGCGCGTCTCGCGCTCGACCACGACGCCTTCGGCATCGCTCTCGACCACGAATTCGACGTCCACGCGGCCCTTGGCCACGCCCGGCGCGGCGCGCAGGGTCACCGGCACGGTCAGCACTTCCTCCGGTGCGGCGGCATGGGTGGCGCCGGCCTCGACCAGTTCGATGCCCTCGGGCCCTTCGACCCGGATCCGGAACACATGCGGCGCGCCGTCCTTGTTGACGATGCGCAGGGTGTAGGCGTTCTCGATGCTGCCGTCGGCCTCGGCGCGGTAGAGCGCGTTGCGGTCGCGGATCACGTCGACGATCAGCGGGCTGCGCTGAACGATGCCCACCGCGAAACCCACGGCCAGCGCGACCAGCAGCGTCGCGTACACCAGCACGCGCGGCCGCAGCACGCGCTGCGGCTTGCCGTCCACCGCGTTCTGGGTGGGGGAGCGCACCAGCCCGCGCGGGTAGCCTATCTTGTCCATCACCATGTCGCA
>JAYRTA010000020.1:0-11681 GCA_041919875.1 Arenimonas sp. | reverse complement strand
GTCACCATCGGCGCGGTGATCGTGCTGGGCGAAGTGGTGCGGGCGCGGCGCTGGAGCGCCGTGATCGTCGGTTTCCTGGGCGTGCTCGTCATCGTGCGCCCGGGCAGCGACGCCTTCACCGCCGCCAGCCTGGTCGCCCTGCTGGCGGCGGTGGCCAGCGCCACGGTGGCGATCAGCATCAAATTCCTTTCCCGCACCGAACACCCCGATGCGATCGTGATCTGGACCACCCTGCTGTGGATCCCGATGTCGCTGCTGCCGGCCCTGATGGTCTGGCAGATGCCCGTGGGCATCACCTGGCTGTGGATCTTGCTGGCCGGTGTGCTGGGCAGCACCGCGCACATGTGCTGGACGCGCGCGCTCAAGCTGGGCGAGGCCTCCATGCTCACGCCGATCAGCTTCCTGCAGATCATCGTGGTGGCGGCTGCCGGCTGGCTGTTGTTCGAAGAGGCCCTCGACCGCTGGACGGTCCTGGGCGCGGCGGTCATCTTCGGCTCCAACGTCTACATCGCCCGGCGCGAGGCGCGGCTGGCGCGGCAGGCGGTGACCGACCCGGACATCCAGCCGGAAACGCCGACGCCGCGCTGATCAGTCGGCCCCGTCCCGGTCCTCCAGGATGCGCTGGCGCACGCGCTGCCTGGGCGGCGGCAGCGCCGCGGGATCGGCGGCCAGCAGCGGCTCGACGTGCTCGGCCAGCACGGCGGCGGCCTCGTCCGCGCGGCCGGCCGCGCGCAGGCGCTTGGCCAGGCTCCAGGCCGCCAGGGTGGTTTCGGGGTTGTCCGGGCCGACGGAGGCCAGGCGCAGCGCCAGTTCCTCCTGGTTGGCGGCGATCGCGCCCGCCGGGTCGCCCAGTTCCCCGCGCACGTTCGCCAGCACGCCCAGGGCCAGGTGCAATTGCGGGTGCTTGTCGCCCAGCACGCGCCGGGCCGGCGGCAACGCCGCCTCCAGCAGCGGCAACGCCTGCGCGGGCCGGCCGGCGCGGCTGAGCGTGCCGGCGTGGTTGATGCGGATGAACAGCGTATCGGGATGCTCGGGGCCCAGCAGGCGGGTGCGGCCCTCGATCACCGCCTGCTCCAGGGGCAGGGCCTCGCCGGCGCGGTCGCTGCGCGCGAGCAGGGCCGCCAGGTTCAGGCGCGAGCGCAGGGTCCCGGGGGCCTCCACGCCCAGCACCCGCTCGCGCGCGGCCAGCACGGCGCGCTGCGCGGCCTCGGCCTCCTCGACGCGCCCCAGGTCGAGCAGCATGTTGGCCAGGTTGCCGCGCTGGTCGAGCGTGACCGGATGCTCGGCGCCGAGCCGGCGGGACTGGATGTCCACCAGTTCGGACTGCAGCGCGATCGCCGCCTCCAGGTCGCCCAGCATGGCCCGCATCACCGACAGGTTGGCCATGGTCGCCAGCACGTCCTCGTGCTGCGCGCCCAGCGCCTCCCGGCGCCGCGGGTACAGGCCTTCGGCAAGTTCGCGCGCCGTCGCCACGTCGCCGGCGCGGGCGGTGGTGATGGCGCGCTGGTTGAGCAGGGTCATCACCTTGGGATCGGACTCGCCCCGCGCGGCCACGGCCCGTGGGTAGAGCTCCGCCAGCAGGTCGCGGGCGGCGGGACGGTCGCCCAGCGCGGCCAGGACCTCGGCCCGGCGCATCACCAGGTCCATCGCCAGGTCGCCCGTGGGCGGCAGGGTCGCGGCGAGGTCCTGCAGCCCGTCGATGATGGCCTTCGCGTCCTGCGCGCGCTGGTTGCCCAGCAGGGCGCCGGCCAGACGCAGGCGGGTGCGCAGCGTGCGCGGATCGTCCGGGCCCTGGGCGGCGCGGCGATAGGCGTCCACCTGCTCGTAGAGCGCCAGTGCCGGCACCGGCAGGCCGAGCGCCTCCTGCACCTGGGCCACCGACTCGCGCAGGTCGGCGGCCAGCGCGGGCTGGTCCTGGAAGTCGGTGTCGATGGCGCGCACCGCCGCCGCCAGCACGTGGTCGTTGACCAGGCCGCGCGCAAGGTCGGGGGTGCTCGCGCGCGCCAGCACGGCGTCGAGGGACGGCCGCAGCGCGGGGTCGGCCCGGTCCACCTGCTGGCGCAGCGCCTGCGCCAGGCCGATGCCCATGCCTTCGATGTCCACGCCTTCGAGCATGGACTGCTGGAAGGCGACCACGCGCTCGAGTTCCGCGCTGCGCGACTCGGCGATCAGGCGCTGTTCGCGCGCCTGCTGCAGCCCGTACAGCGACAGGCCCAGGCCCGCCAGCACCGCCATTGCCACGGCCGCGCCGGCCGCGAAACCCAGCCGGTGGCGGGCGATGAACTTGCCCCAGACGTAGCCCCGGGTCGGTGGCACGGCCTGCAGGGGCCGGCCGTCGAGGAAGCGGCGCAGGTCCTCGGCCAGCATCGCCGCCGAGGGGTAGCGCTCGTTGCGGTCGCGGCGCATGGCCTTGAGCACCACCCAGTCCAGCTCCCGGCGCAGCACCCGGCGCAGGCGCTGGCGGCCCAGGTGCAACTGGCGCGCACGCGCACCGGCCAGGCCCGGGGCCAGGGTGTCGATCTGGGCCGAAGGCGGCCGCAGCGTGGTCGAGGCCGTGTGCACTGCGTCGGATGTCGCGGCGCCCGTCGCGGGACGGTGCCCGGCCAGAAGTTCGAACAGCAGCACGCCCAGGGAATAGACGTCGCTGCGGGTATCGACCTCCACGCCGCCGAGCCCGGCCTGCTCGGGGCTCATGTAGTCGGGCGTGCCGGCGCGCTCCTGCGCCTGCCCGGCCACCTGGGCGCGGTCGGCGGCCGTGGCGATGCCGAAATCGATGATCTTGGGCAGTGGCCGGCCATCGACCTCGGCCACCAGGATGTTGCCCGGCTTGAGGTCGCGATGGACCACGCCCTTCTGGTGCGCATGCTGCACGCCTTCGCAGACCCGGATGAACAGGGCCAGGCGATCGTGCAGGGACAGGGCCCGGTCCTCGCAATAGCGGGTCAGCGGCTGGCCCTCGATGAGCTCCATCACGAAGTAGGGGTGGCCCTCCTCGGTGGCGCCGGCGTCGTAGACCTGGGCGATGGCCGGGTGCTTCATCTGCGCCAGCAGCTGGCGCTCGACCTCGAACCAGGCCAGGTGCCGGGCCTCGACCCGGCGCAGGTGCAGGCGCTTGATCGCGACCGTGCGCCGCACCGGCTCGAGCTGCAGCGCACGGTAGACCTCGCCCATGCCGCCCCGGCCGAGCAGGGCCTCGACGCGGTAGTGGCCCAGGCGGGCGCCGGGCGGCAGGACGCCGTCCATGGCCCCGCCGGCGTGTGGCCCCGGGCCGCGGGTGGGCAGGCCTTCGGTCGGGGCCAGGTCCTCGTCCTGCGGGCCGGTCGGGCTCACGCGGGGCTCAAAGCGCGTCGCGGTCGCCCGACAGGGTCTTTTCCATGTCGTCGGCGGTCTCGGCCGCCACGTCCATGGCCGCCACCAGTTCGTCGGCGCTGGCGTCCTCGGGCAGCTTGATCACGAACAGCAGCAGGTCGCCGTCCACTTCCCAGGCGCCGATCTTGTTGAGCCGGCTGTGGCGCAGCAGCGCCAGCGCCCTCTCGCCCTCGATGCCGTCGCCCGAGAGGCTGGCCGCGGGCGCCAGGATCTCCCGGACGCGCAGGCCCGCGACCACCTCGGTGCCGGCGCTGACGAAGACCAGCTGGCTGCGTCCGTCTTGGGGATAGGTCAGCGTGACCCGGTAGTTGCCCTTGGCATCGATCTCGTACTTGAGTCCCTTGGCCTCCAGGCGCGACTGCACCGAGGCATCCGCCCGCACCTCGCCGGCGGCCAGGGCCGACGCGGCCAGCACCGCCCATCCGAACGCCCAAACCCTGACCCCGATCGCCATCACGCGCCTCCCCCGTAAGCCGGGCTCATTCTGCGATGGCGCGGCAAGGGCAGTCCACCGCGGCGCCCGGCCCGGGGCCACGCTCGGATAGACTGCCGGCGCGTCCCCACGCCCGCGCCGCCATGGACCCCCACCAGACCGAACCCACCACCCAGCGCACCCAGTTCAGCGCCGGACCGCGCCGGGGCTCGCCGCGCTCGGCCTGCGTCGTGGTGATCCACGGCGAGGGGCTGGGCAGGCGTGCCGACATCGAGGACCGGCCGGTGACCGTGGGCCGCTCGCAGGAAGCCGACCTGCACATCCCGCACAAATCGGTTTCGCGCCTGCATTGCGAGATCCGCCGCGAGGGCGACGCCTACCGCATCCGCGACCTGGGGGCGACCAACCGCACGCGGGTCAACGAGGCGCCGGTGGCCGAGGCCGCGCTCGAGGACGGCGACCACATCACCCTGGGCGAGACCATCCTCAAGTTCATCAGCCACGCCAGCGTCGAGGCCCGCTACCACGAGGAGGTCTACCAGCTGGCCACCCACGATCCCCTGACCGAGCTTTACAACCGCCGGCACTTCATCGAACTGGTGGACAAGGAGATCGCCCGCGCCCA
This sequence comes from Arenimonas sp., assembly GCA_041919875.1. Taxonomy (GTDB): domain Bacteria; phylum Pseudomonadota; class Gammaproteobacteria; order Xanthomonadales; family Xanthomonadaceae; genus Arenimonas. Next base: position 7,254 of record JAYRTA010000020.1, on the reverse strand, counting down.
GCGCCATGCGCGTCCGCTGGTGATGTGCATCATCGACGTGGACCTGTTCAAGCCGGTGAACGACCAGTACGGCCACATCGCCGGCGACGGCGTGCTGCGCCAACTGGCCGCCATCGTGCGCCGCTACGTGCGCGGCGAGGACGTGGCCGCGCGCATCGGGGGCGAGGAGTTCGCGGTGCTGCTCCCGGAGACCGGCATCGAGGCGGCCACGGTTTTTGCCGAACGGCTGCGCGAAGCGGTCGCCGCCGATGGCTTCATGCTGGGCGGCCAGTCCCGCCGCCTGACCATCAGCATCGGCCTGGCCGGGCTGGACGCGGAACGCGCCGACCGCAGCGCGCTGATGAAAGCGGCAGACGCGGCGCTCTACCGCGCCAAGGACGACGGCCGCAACCGCGTCTGCATCGCGCCCTGAGACTCAGCGCGCGCCGTAGCGGCGCGCCACGTAGTCGTCGATCACGCCGAGGAACTCGTCGGCGATGCCCTCGCCGCGCAGGGTCATGGCCTTTTCCCCGTCGATGAAGACCGGGGCCGCGGGCGCCTCGCCGGTGCCCGGCAGCGAGATGCCGATGTCGGCATGGCGCGATTCGCCGGGGCCGTTGACCACGCAGCCCATCACCGCCAGCGACAGGTTCTCCACGCCCGGGTACTTGAGCTTCCAGACCGGCATCTGCCCGCGCACGTGCGCCTGCACCTTCTGCGCCAGCACCTGGAAGAATTCGCTGGTGGTGCGGCCGCAACCCGGGCAGGCCGTCACCAGCGGCGTGAAGGCACGCAGCCCCATCGTCTGCAGCAGCTCCTGGGCGACGACCACCTCCTGCGTACGTGGCGCGCCGGGCTCGGGCGTGAGCGAAATCCGGATGGTGTCGCCGATGCCTTCCTGCATCAGCACCGCCAGCGCCGCGCTGGAGGCGACGATGCCCTTGCTGCCCATGCCGGCCTCGGTCAGGCCCAGGTGCAGGGCGAAATCCGAACGCGCTGCCAGGTCGCGGTAGACGGCGATGAGTTCCTGCACGCCGCTGACCTTGGCCGAAAGCACGATGCGTTCCCGCGCCAGGCCGATCTCGACCGCACGCCCGGCCGATTCCAGCGCCGACACCACCAGGGCCTCGCGCAGCACGCGCGCCGCGTCCCAGGGCTGGGCGCGGGCGGCGTTCTCGTCCATCAGGCGCGCGGCCAGGGCCTGGTCCAGCGAGCCCCAGTTCACGCCGATGCGCACCGGCTTGCCGAACTCGATCGCCTTCTCGACGATGGCCGCGAACTGCGTGTCCCGCTTCTTGCCGAAGCCGACGTTGCCCGGGTTGATGCGGTACTTGGCCAGCGCCTCGGCGCAGGCCGGCTCGGCCGCCAGCAGGCGGTCGCCGTTGTAGTGGAAGTCGCCGACCAGCGGCACCGGCACGTTCATCCTGTCGAGCTTTTCCCGGATGCGCGGCACCGCGGCGGCGGACTCGGGATTGTTGACCGTGATCCGCACCAGCTCGGAGCCGGCCCGCCACAGCTCGGCCACCTGGCGGGTGGTGGCGTCGACGTCGGCGGTATCGGTGTTGGTCATGGACTGCACCACCACCGGGGCACCCCCGCCCATGACCACCTTGCCCACCGCCACCGCGCGGGTGGCGCGGCGGGGCGCGGCGCGGGCCTCGCTCATGCCGCGGCTCCTTCCGGCGCCGGCGTCCGTTCGCCCAGCAGCACGTAGTCGCCGGCGTTGAGCAGCACCTCGACGTCGGCCAGCAGGTCCGGACCGCGCGGGCCGGCCTCGGGCACCAGGGCGTTGGCGTCGTGGATCACCTCGACCCGGCTGCCCGCTTCGACCGATGCATTGGAGACGAAACTGCGCGCGCCGCTGCCCTCGATCGGGAACACCTCGACGGCGCGGTGCACCTGGCGGCTGCCGCCGTCGGCGCTGGTCACCCGCAGCGCGACCGGGGCGCCGCGGCGCGAGAGCAGCTCCACGCCGGCCGACAGGCCGCCGTCGTCTTCGTAGCGCAGCCAGCGCATCACGCCGACCATCCATTCGGTATCGTCGTCCCCTTCGCCGAAGTTCAGGCCGACCAGTTCGCCGACCTTGGCGCGCGCCTGCTCGGCGTTCTCCCAGGTCATGCGGTAGCCGCCCAGGCTCTGGTCGAGCACGCGGGCGACGAAGCGCGGCATGCGCGTCATGCTGGCCGCGCCCTGGGTCCAGGCGGCGCCGGTGATCACGTGCACGGTGCCGGCGGCGGACTGGCGCATGAAGGTGTCGAAATCGCGCTGCCCGGCGAGGAAATAATGCAGGCCGCTCAGGCCCAGCACCGTATCCAGGCGATGCCCGGCCGGCAGCCGCGCCAGGCCGCGCGCCGCGATCTGCCCGAAGGCGCGCCGCAGGCGGATCAGCAGGTCGTTGCCGACGCGCACGCCCGGGCCCGGGCCGGGCACCAGCTCGGACTGGCCCTCGCGCACCCGCCCCAGAGCGCGCTCGACCTCGTCGGCATAGGGACGCAGGTCCAGCCACAGCGAATGGGGCTCGTCGCCGGCGCCGGGGCCGCGGTCGGCGTCGTCGGGAATGGGCGGCGCCAGGTCGTTGGGCGGGCTGTCGAGCATGCGGCAGCGCGCCGCGAACCCGCGCGCGATCGGCCACAGCGCGTCCTGTTCGCCCTGGGCGAAGGCATAGGGATTGACCGCCGACATCAGCAGCGCCTGCACGTACAGCGTGGCCACGTCGAAGGAGCCACCGGCGGCCTTGTCTTCCGCGGCCTTGCCGTCGAGCTTGATCGAAGCCGCGAACCGGTGCACGCGATGCAGGCCCTGCCAGGCGCCGGCGGAGGCCGGCCGGTAGACACGCCAGGCGGCCGCGAGGCTTCGGGTGTAGTGCCAGGCCGCACGTTCGAGCGCCAGCAGCACGGTGCCGCCCTTGAGGAAGGGCACGGCGCCGGCCGGCGCGCACAGCTCGCCCGCCGCCAGCCGGTAGCCGTGGGCCAGCGAAAGGTGGAAGCCTTCGGCCACGCGGGCCGCGCGCGCCTTGTCGGGCGGCAGCGGCAGGGCCTGGCCGGCGAACTGGCGATCGAGCAGGGCCACCGACTCGAGCACGGCCGGGCGCAATTCCTCCAAGGCGGCGAACCGCGTCGCACCCTCGAGCCGCTGCGCGGCGAGGCCGTCCAGGGCCTTGGCCAGTTCCTGCTCGGCGGCCTGCGGATTGGCGCGCGGCAGCGCCGCCACCCAGGCCTTGACCTTCTTCGCCTCGGCGGCAAAGCGGGCGGCATTGGCCGGTACGGGCAGGTCCTGGCCCAGTCGTCGGAAGCTTTCGCTCATCGTCGGTCCTCGTGGTGCCGACAGTGTAGACCGGGGCGGCGCCCTGCCCCACCCCCGGGCCGACCGGCGGGGGTATGCTGTCCGGCCGTCCACGGCCCTGCCCATGTCGTCCCTCGCCCGCGAACGCCAGGTCCTGCGACCGTCCCAGCTCAACACGCTTGCCCGCGACCTGCTCGAGGGCCAGTTCCCGCAGGTCTGGGTGGAAGGCGAGATCAGCAACTTTTCGCGGCCTGCCTCCGGCCACGCCTATTTCACCCTCAAGGACGAGCGCGCCCAGGTGCGCTGCGCCCTGTTCCGGCAGAGCGCCCAGCGCCTGCGCTTCGTGCCCCGCGACGGGCAGCAGGTGCTCGCTCGCGGCCGCCTGACCCTGTACGAGGCCCGCGGCGACTACCAACTGGTGCTCGACCACCTCGAAGAGGCCGGCGAAGGCGCGCTGCGGCGCGCCTTCGAGGAGCTCAAGCAGAAGCTGGCCGCCGAAGGCCTGTTCGACGCCGCCCGCAAGCGCCCGCTGCCGACGATGCCTCGACGCCTGGCGGTGATCACCTCGCCCCGCGGCGCGGCCGTGCGCGACGTGCTCAGCGTGCTGGGCCGGCGTTTCCCGCTGCTGGAGGTGGACGTGCTGCCGGTGCCGGTGCAGGGCGACGAGGCCGCGCCGGCGATCCGCGCGATGCTGGCGCGCGCCGCTGCGGCTGGCCGCTACGACGTGCTGCTGCTCACCCGCGGCGGCGGCTCCCTGGAGGATCTCTGGGCGTTCAACGACGAAGCGCTGGCGCGGGCCATCGCCAGCAGCCCGGTCCCGGTCGTATCGGCCGTTGGCCATGAAGTGGACGTGAGCCTGGCCGACTTCGCCGCCGACCTGCGCGCGCCGACGCCGTCGGCCGCGGCGGAATTGCTGGTGCCCGACGCGGGCGCGCTGGCCGCGGGCCTGGCCCAGGCCGGCCGCCGCCTCGCCACGGCGCTGGCGCGTACCCGCAGCGACGCCACCCAGCGCGCGGACCAGGCCTGGCTGCGATTGCAGGCCGCCCGGCCCCAGCTGCGGCTGGCTCGCGGCCGGGCCGGATGGGAGACCCTCGGCCACCGGCTCGCGGCTGCCCGGCTGCGGGTGTTCGCCCCGCGCCGGGAGCATCTGGCGGGGCTGCGCCACCGGCTCGACCAGGCCCATCCCGGCCGGGTGCTGCAGCGGCTGGCCACCCGCCTGGACCGCACCGGCCTGCGCCTGGCGGCCCTGCCAGAGCGCCTGCTGGCGCGCCGGCGGCTGCAGCTCGAGGGCCTGGGCCGGGCCCTGGCCGGCGTCGGCCCGCTGGCCACGCTGGGCCGCGGCTACGCCATCCTCCAGCGCGCCTCGGACGGAAAAGTGCTGCGCGACCCGTCCGACGTGCAGCCGGGCGAACGGATCGAGGCGCGGCTGTCCGGCGGCCCCCTGCGGCTTCGGGTCGAGCCCCCGGGCGGCGACGCCTAGTCGGGCCGACCGCGCCGTCCGAGCGCAAGCGGCTCGGCGAAGGCAATGCCCTCGCGCCCGCCGCCCTTGGCGCGGTACATCGCTTCGTCCGCCTTGCGCAGCAAGGTGCCGGCCCGGTCGCCGTCCCCGGGGAAGCGGGCGATGCCGATGCTGGCACCCACCACCACCCACTGGCCTTCCACCGCCGCCGGGCGGCTGATCGCCGCCTGCACCCGCGCCGCCACCGCGTGCAGCCAGGCCTCGTCCTGGCCATCGTCGGTGGGCACCAGCACCAGGAACTCGTCGCCGCCCATGCGCGCCACCAGGTCGCCCGGCCGCACGCTGTCGACGAGCCGGCGGCCGATCTCCGCCAGCAGCAGGTCCCCGGCCGCGTGGCCGTAGGTATCGTTCACCGGTTTGAATCCGTCCAGGTCGAAGGACAGCAGCGCGAAGCCGCGCCCACCGCGCCGGCCGCGGACGATGAGTTTCTCCAGCTGCTGCAGCGCCCAGCGGCGATTGGGCAGGTTGGTCAGCGAATCCATGCCGGCCAGGCGCCGGATGCGCTGGCGGTCGTGGAGGATCCGGACGATGGCCAGCGACGCCAGCACCGAGAGCACGAGGCGCAGAAGGAAGTACGGCGTCAGCCAGCGGTCGCGCACCGGCCAGCCTTCGCGCGGCACGGCGCTCACCAGCCAGCTGCCGCCCGGCAGGAAGGCCGGCATGCGCACGGCCCGCGCCCGCGCGGGGTGGCGCTGGCCCAGGATGAGGGCGCCGCCCGGCCCGCTGGCGTCCACGCCGATGATCGCGATATCCAGTTCCTTCTCCAGCGCGCCCAGCCCGGCCCGGCGCATCATCTGGGGGAAATCCAGGGTCATGTTGACCGCACCCCACAGGCGCGGCACGCCCTCGCGGTCGACCCATAGCGGCACCCGCACCGCCAGCGCCTGGCCGCCCTGGACCAGTTCGAAGGGTCCGGCCAGCACGGGCGCATCGAGGCTGATCGCGCGCCGCATCGGCGGCCCCTGCACCGGATCCTCCAGCAGGTCCAGGCCCAGGGCCCGTTCGTGGCCCTGCGGCGGGAAGATGCGGGTGATGCGGAAGCCGGGCGCCAGCGCCAGGTTGATGATGTGCGGCTGGCCATGCAGCAGTTCCGCGGCCATGGCGTCGAAATCCGCGTCGGTGATGCCTTCCTCGATCACCACGTGCACCGCCAGGCCACGCACGAGGGCCACCGACGCGTAGATGTCGGTTTCCAGCCGGGAGCGGAAATCGGCGAGTGCCCGCTGCACCTGCTGCTGGCGCTCCGAGATTTCCCGGGCACGCTCGAGTTCGGCGGCGTTGAAGCTGAAATGCAGGCCCAGTGCCAGCACCACGAGGCCCGCCAACAGTGGCCGCCCGGGCCGAAGCCAACCCAGCCGGCCGCCCTCGGTGGCGGCAGGGGGGTCCATGTCCGGCGACGGCGGGGGCGGAGCCATGCGCCAATCTACCGCGGCCCGGTCACGGCCGCGCGGGCGGCTTCACGCTCCCGGGCAAAGCCCGTAGGCTGGCCGCCATGCAGGCCGAGCCCACCGACGAGGAATTGATGCTGGCCTACGGGGCCGGCGACCTCGCCGCCTTCCAGGCCCTGTACGCCCGCCACCGTGGGCCGCTGTTCCGGCACCTGTCGCGGCAGCTGCGCGATGCCTCGCTGGCCGAGGAGTTCTTCCAGGATGTCTGGCAGCGGGTGATCGCCGCGCGCGAGCGCTACCGGCCCGAGGCGAAATTCGGCACCTGGCTGTTCCAGATCGCCCACAATCGCCTGGCCGACCACTGGCGCGGCAAGCAACACCGGCCCGACGCCCCCGAGGAGGCCCAGGCCGCGGCCGAGCGAATTCCCGACCCGGACAGCCCCGAGCGGCAGCTGTCGGCCTTCGAGGAGCGCCGCCGCCTGCAGCGCGCCCTCGAGGAATTGCCCGAGGACCAGCGCGAAGTGGTCCTGCTGCGGCTGGAACAGGAACTGAGCCTCGAGCAGATCGGCGAGATCACCGGCGTCGGCCGGGAAACGGTGAAGTCGCGGCTCCGTTACGCCATGGACAAGCTGCGCGCGAGGCTGCGCCCATGAGCGATCAACCCCGTTCCGCCGGCTGGGGCGTTGAATGCAGGGCCCACCCCAACCGGAGCCCCGCCATGCGCAGCACCCGCCTCACCCTGATCGCCGCCGCCATCACCCTCGCCCTGGCCGCCTGCGCCAAGAAGACCGAGGACACCCGGGCCCAGGCACCCTCGGAGGCCGCCGGCGCCGGCCAGGTCGCCGCGGCCGACGCCCGCCTGGACACGGTCGAAGTCACCGGCGCGCGCATCAAGCGCGCCGAGGTCGAACGCGGACGCCGCGAGGCTGCGGCGCAGGCGATGAGCGCCCTGCCCGCGCCCCCGCCCCCGCCGGCGGCCGTCGCCCCGTCGGTGCTGGCCTACGAGGCCTACGCGGCGCCGGTGGTCGAGCCCAATACCGAGAACTACACGGCCTTCGAGGACAACCCGGTGCAGCGCGCCGCGGA
>JAYRTA010000019.1:0-11755 GCA_041919875.1 Arenimonas sp. | reverse complement strand
CCTGGGCGAGATCGAACTGCCGGCGCTGCAGCCGGGCAGTTCGATCATGCCCGGCAAGGTCAACCCGGTCGTGCCCGAGGCGCTGTGCATGGCCTGCGCGCGCGTGATCGGCAACCACACCACGATCACCGTGGCCGGCGCCAGCGGAAACTTCCAGCTCAACGTGATGCTGCCGGTGGTGGCGCTGGCGCTGCTCGAGTCGATCGGGCTGATGGCCAATGCCAGCCGCCTGCTGGCCGACAAGGCGATCGCGGGCTTCACGGTGCGGCGGTCGCGGCTGGACGAAGCGCTGGCGCGCAATCCCATCCTGGTGACCGCGCTCAACCCGGTGATCGGCTACGAGAAGGCCGCGGCGATCGCCAAGCGCGCCTACCGCGAAGGCCGGCCGGTCCTGGAGGTGGCGCGGGACATGTCGGGCCTGCCGGAGGCGACCTTGCGCAAGCTGCTGGACCCGGCCGCGCGGGCGCGCGGCGGTATCGACGGCGCCCCCGGCGGCGGGGGCGGCTAGCGGGCCTCAGTCGGCCGGGCGCTCGACCCGGCCCTGCACGCCGGAGGTTTCGAAATCGCCGCTGCCGAGGCGGTTGAGGCGGACGTCGCCCGCAACCCGGCGCACGGTGGCATCGCCGGAGCCGATCGCGTCGATCTCCACGCGGCCGCCGACGCCCTCGATGTCCAGGTCGCCCGAGCCGATGCTGCCGACCAGCGCGTCGCCGCGGATGTCGATCACCTCGATGTCGCCCGAGCCGATCGATTCGATGTGCAGCTCGCCGACGCCGCGCGCCTCGATGTCACCCGAGCCGACGCGGGCGGAGAAGCGGCCCTCGATGGCGCTCGCCTCCAGGTCGCCCGAACCCACCCGGGCGTCGAGGCTCGCGACCTGCGCGATGCGGGCATCGCCCGAGCCGACCCGCACCTCGTAGGCCAGTCCGGCCGGGAGGCGCGCCTCGACGTCGAGGTAGGCGTAGCTGGGCTTGAAGAAGGCGCCACTGGCGTAGCCTTCGCGGCGGATCTCGACCACCAGGGTGTTGCCGTCACGACGCTGGCTGAACTGCAGTTGGGACAGGTAGGTCGGGTCGGAGGCGCAGGCGCGCGCCTGCAGGCTGGGCGCTCCGGTCCGGATGCCGGCCAGGTCCAGGTCCTGGGCGCCCACATCGAAGACGACACGCTCGACGCCGGCGAGGTCCGGCTCGAGGCGGCGGGTGTCCGAATGGGCGCAGTCGTCGGCCGACGCCAGCGGGGCGATGGCGGCCAGGGCCAGGGCGAGCAGGGAAAGGGAGAGTCGGTCCATGGACTCAGCTCCGGATGTTGCAATCGGTGCCGCCGTCGCCGGCGTGGACCTTGGCATAGGGTTCGAACGAGGGGACCGCGGCGACCAGGGCGGACTGGGTTTCGAGCAGGCGCGGCAGCCGGTCGCAGAGCGAGCGGGCGGCCTGTTCGATCTTCCCGGCCTGGGCTTCGACCTGGGCGCCGACGTCGGCGCCCTTGCCCTCGAAGATCGAGGCGATCGTCGCGCCGACGGCATCGCTGGCGAGCGCCGCGGCCTGGATGCCGACCTCGGCGCCGCTGGCGGCCACGTCGATCAGCTGCTCCCGGTAGTCGCGGGCGAGGGCGCGCTGGCCCTCGTCCAGGCCCTGGGCCTTGCCATCGATGAGCAGCTCGCCCTCCGGCGTGATCTCGGCGCGCGGCTTGTGGGAGTAATCGTTGCCGACGGGAAGGTTGCCGCTGGCCAGTTCGCGACGCACCTCGTCGGCGGTCTTGCCGGCCGTGGCGGCGATCTCGCCGGACACCTCGCTGGTCACGCGCCGCACTTCCTCGGCGACGCTGTCCTGCCGGTCGGACTGGCAGGCCGCCAGCAGCACGGTGGCGCCGAGGGCGAGCAGGAAGGGCTTGGCGTTCATGAGGGGTCTCTCCGCTGGAAAGCGCCGGGCCAGACCCGGCGCGGGGGTGGGGTAGGTCAGCCTTCGTCCCGGCGACGGCGGAAGTGCACCGCGGCGAAGATCATCGCCACGCCGGCGGCCACGCCGATCCACAGGTCCGGGGTCGTCACCGCCGACCAGGCGTTCTGGGCGGAGAACAGCTGCACGATGTCGCCGGGACCCTCGGGGTTGAAGTTCTGCATCGCCGGGTTCTTGGCGCCCAGGTAGGCCAGGTCCATGCCCGGCACGGTGCCCAGCAGGGCGCGGCCGACGATGTGCTGCCAGAACCACTCGGACTTGGAGCCGAACATCTCCATCACGTCGAACCAGGTCACCAGGATGCCCGCGAACACCGGCACCAGCAGGGCCCACAGGAAGGGCTTGGTGCGTGCCCAGGCCGACACCAGCAGCAGCCAGCCGACCGTGGGCAGGGCCCAGAGCGCGTAGATGGGCAGCGCGCCGACGAGGTTGGCGGCGACCGTCAGCGGGCTGGCCGGCCCCCAGATCAGCGAGATCGGGTTGCCGCCGTGGAACAGGACGTAGGCGCTGAGGATGACCAGGAAGCCGAAGGCGGTGGCGATGGCGGCGGCGGCCGCGATCACCGGGGCCACCACCAGGGCGCTGACCACCTTCGAGAGCACGGTCTGGCCGTCCGAGAGCGGCAGCGACTTCCAGAACAGGATGCTCCGGTCCTTGCGCTCGTCGTACAGCGCGCCCAGGCAGTAGAAGAACACCACGAAGGTGAGCACGATGAAGGGCCAGGTGCCCGCCAGCAGGGTGCCCAGGTCCAGGCCGCCGGCCATGTCGGCCAGCTCGCTCGGGGTCATGTTCTCGGTGAGCTGGGACAGCTCGACGCCGTTCATCCGCACGCCGTCGCCGTCGTGCGAGCGGCGCACGGTCTCGCCGGCGATCACCGCCATCACGCTGATCAGCAGGAAGATGGCGCCGGCCACCAGCGGGGCCCAGAAGAAGCCACCGCGGTGCTCCCAGAATTCGCGCTTGAGCAGCCACTTGAACGTGTTCATGCGTAGGTTCCCTTCATGGTGGCGACGAACAGGTCGGCGATGCCGGGGTTGCGGACCTCGCCGAACTGGGCGAGGGCCTGGCGCGGCTGGCCGTCGAAGAGCATCACGGCCTTGCCGAACACCTGGCGCTCGTCGATCGGCTTGAGGCCGCGGGCGGCGTCGGCCTTGTCGGCCGGCACCATCACTTCGTGGAAGCGTTCGCCGACTTCGTCCATGGTGGCCGACAGCACGATCTTGCCGTCGCGGATGAACATCAGGTTGGTGAGGATGTGCTCGATCTCCTCGACCTGGTGCGTGGTGACAACGATGGTCTTCTGCTCGTCGAAGTAGTCCTCGAGCAGGTTCTGGTAGAACTGCTTGCGGTAGAGGATGTCCAGGCCCAGCGTCGGTTCGTCGAGCACCAGCAGCTTGGCGTCGATCGCCATCACCAGGGCCAGGTGCAGCTGCACGATCATGCCCTTGGACATCTGCTTGACCTTCATGCCCGGCGTGAGCTTGGTGCGCGCCAGGTAGGCCTCGGCCTTCTTGCGGTCGAAGCGCGGGTGCACGCCGGCCACGAAATCGACGGCATCCTTCACCTTCAGCCAGCGGGGCAGCACCGCCACGTCGGCGATGAAACACACGTCCTGCATCAGGGCGTCGCGGTCGGTGCGCGGGTCGCGGCCCAGGACCTTGAGCTCGCCCTCGAAGGGCACCAGGCCGAGCGCGGCCTTGAGCGTGGTGGTCTTGCCCGAGCCGTTCGGGCCGATCAGCCCGACGATGCGGCCGGCGGGGATCTCGAAGCTGATGTCGTCGACGGCCTTGGTGCCGTTGTAGCGCTTGGAGAGGTTGCGGGCGGAGATCACGGCGCTCATCGCTGGCCCTCCTTGCTGGAGCCACGCATCAGCTTCTCGACGTCCAGGCCCAGGCGCTGGATGCGCTCGACCACCATCGGCCACTCCTCCTTGAGGAAGCGTTCACGCTCGGAGGCGAGCAGCTTCTCGCGGGCCCCATCGGTCACGTACATGCCAAGTCCCCTTCGTTTTTCCACGAGTTCTTCGTCCGCCAGCTCTTGGTAGGCGCGGGAGACGGTGATCGGATTGAGCTGGTATTCGGCGGCGATCTGGCGGACCGAGGGCAGGGCATCGCCCGGCTGGAGCACGCCATCGAGGATCATCGCCACCACCTTTTCCTTGAGCTGCCGGTAGATCGGCGCGCTGTCGTTCCAGGCGACGTTCATGTCAGGACTCCTGGCGCGGCATCAGGGCCGCGAGCGAGACGTAGGGCATGGCCATGTGCCGGCGGACCGCGACCCGGCCGGACCGCTGCCGGTCCGCTTCGGCCTGCTCGAGCACGACCGGGTCCAGGTCGGCCAGGGGCGCCAGGTGGGCCGGTCCGTCCAGATGGACCGGGCGGCTCGGCGGATCGCCGAGGCCGAAACCGGCCGCCACGGCGCCCAGCGCCACGGTCAGGCCGATCAGGTTGGTCTTGAACTTGGGGTACATACCGCCTCCGGGGGAGAATCGTCGTGCGGGTGAGTTGATGCGTCGGTGTTGTAGGCAACTATAACACCAGTTCTGGAGCTGTCAACACGGCCTGCACGGGAAATCCCCCAAACTGATGGCATAGACCCGGCCCCCCGCCGGGGGAGGCGGCACACCATGGGAATCAAGGCATTCGCGGCGGCATTGGCCCTGTTTTCCGGCCTGTCGGCCGGGTCGGCGGCGGCCGGGGACCTGCTGGACCACACGTTCCGGCGCCTGGCCGGCAAGGAAACGGTCCATCTGGGCCAGGCCTACGCCGGCCAGGTGCTGCTGGTGGTCAATACCGCCAGCAAATGCGGTTTCACGCCGCAATACGAGGGGCTGGAGGCGATGTACGCCAAGTACCAGGGCCAGGGATTCGCGGTGCTGGGCTTCCCGTCGAACGATTTCATGGGGCAGGAGCCGGGCAGCGAGGAGCAGATCCAGGAGTTCTGCACGCTGACCTATGGCGTGAAGTTCCCCATGTTCGAGAAGGTGCAGGTGCGCGGCGAAGGCGCCACGCCGTTCTACCGCCAGCTGGCGGAGGCCACCGGCGAAGCGCCCGGATGGAACTTCCACAAGTACCTCATCGGCCGGGACGGGCGAGTCATCGCCAGCTTCGGCAGCCGCACCAAGCCCGATGACGCGGCGCTGGTGGAGGCCCTCGAGAAGGCGCTGGCGGCGCCTGTTCCCAAGGCCTGAGCGGGGCCGCGGAAGGCTCCCGGGGGCAGGGCGGCGCCGGTCCCCGGCCCGGCCTGCCCCGGGCGAGATTGCCGTTGCGGGCCCGCGCCGCGACAATAGCGCCCGACGCGCCGCCCCGGCGCGGACCTCAGGAGTCGCACTGAAATGAAGTCCCCCCTGCGTTTGATCGCGCCGCTGCTGATCACCGGCCTGGTGCTCACCCTTGGCGCCTGTGGCACCGATCAGAAGGAAGGCGATGCTGCGAAGGACGGCGCCGACACCGCGGCGGCCGCCGACGCCGGTGCGCCGACCGTGCCGGGCATCGCCGGCCTGGACACCGAGAAGAAGCAGGTCAGCTACATGATCGGCCTGGACATCGCCCGCTCGCTGGAGCCGCTCAAGGACCAGCTGGATGCCGACATGATCGCCGAGGCGATGCGCGGCCACTTCGCCGGCGAGCCGGCCAAGCTCACCGACGAGCAGATCAAGCTGGTGCAGGAAGCCTTCACCGCCAAGCTGCAGGAGAAGCAGGCCGCCGAGGCCGCCGCCACCGCCGCCAAGCAGCTGGAGGAAGGCCAGGCCTTCCTGGCCGCCAACAAGGACAAGCCCGGCGTGAGCGTCACCGAGAGCGGCCTCCAGTACCGCGTCGAGCGCGCCGGCAACGGCCCCAAGCCGACCGCCAGCGACGTGGTGCGCGTGCACTACCGCGGCACCCTGCTCGACGGCACCGAGTTCGACAGCTCCTATGCGCGTGAACAGCCGGCGGAATTCGGCCTGGGCCAGGTGATCCCGGGCTGGTCCGAGGGCGTCGCCCTGATGCCGGTGGGCAGCAAGTACACCTTCTGGATCCCGGCCGAGCTCGCCTACGGCGAAAGCGGCGGTGGTCCGATCCCGGCCAACGCCATGCTGACCTTCGAGGTCGAACTGCTCGACATCGTCAAGTAATCCGCTGGCGGGCGCATCGGCGCCCCGCGAGGAGGCGCCATGCGCGTTGCGGTATTCGGCACCGGTTACGTGGGCCTCGTGACCGGCACCTGCCTGTCCGAGGTCGGCCACCAGGTCACCTGCGTGGACATCGACCAGGCCAAGGTCGAGGGCCTCACGCGCGGCGTGCTGCCGATCTTCGAGCCTGGCCTGGAGCCGATGGTGCTGGCCAACCACGGCGCCGGCCGGCTGGCCTTCACCACCGATGCCGCGGCGGCGATTGCCGCCGCGGACATCCTCTTCATCGCCGTGGGCACGCCGCCCGACGAGGACGGCAGCGCCGACCTGCAGTATGTGCTGGCGGTGGCGCGCACCATCGGTCGCCACCTGGATCGCCCCGCGGTCGTGGTCAACAAGTCCACCGTGCCGGTCGGCACCGCCGACAAGGTGCGGGCCGCGATCGCCGACGAGCTGCGCGGCCGCGCTGCCGACATCGCCTTCGAGGTCGTCTCCAACCCGGAATTCCTCAAGGAGGGCGCGGCGGTCAACGACTGCATGCGCCCGGACCGCATCGTCATCGGTTCCCGCAGCCCGAAGGCGGTCGAGGCCATGCGCCGGCTGTACGCACCCTTCAACCGCAACCACGAGCGCCTGGTGGTGATGGACGAACGCTCGGCCGAGCTGACCAAGTACGCCGCCAACGCCATGCTGGCGACCAAGATCAGCTTCATGAACGAAATGGCGAACATCGCCGAGCGCGTCGGCGCCGACATCGAGATGGTCCGCCAGGGCATCGGTTCCGATCCGCGCATCGGCTACCACTTCATCTACCCGGGCGCCGGCTACGGCGGCAGCTGCTTCCCCAAGGACGTGCAGGCGCTCGAGCGGACCGCCCGCCAGCACGGCTACCCGGCCCGCATCCTGGGCGCGGTGGAGGCGGTGAACACCGCCCAGAAATCCAAGCTGTTCGAACTGGCCTCGCGCCACTACGGCGGGCAACTGGCCGGCAAGACCTTCGCGGTCTGGGGCCTGGCCTTCAAGCCCAACACCGACGACATGCGCGAAGCCTCCAGCCGCACCCTGCTCGCGCAGCTGTGGGAGGCCGGCGCGCGCGTGCGCGCCCATGATCCCGAGGCCATGCCGGAAACGCGGCGGATTTTCGGCGAGCGCGAGGACCTGGTCCTGTGCGACAGCCCGCAGGCCGCGCTCGAGGGCGCCGATGCCCTGGTGCTGGTCACCGAGTGGAAGGCCTACTGGAGCCCGGATTTCACCGCGCTGGCGTCCCGCCTGCGCGACCGCGTGCTGTTCGACGGACGCAACCTCTACCCGCCGGCGGACGCCGAGACCGGCGGCCTGGCCTACTACGGCATCGGCCGCGGCCGCACGCTCCAGGTGCACTGATGGCCGCGCCCGACGACAGCCTGGACGCACGCCTGGCCGAGCTCGAATCCCGCCTGGCGTTCCAGGAGTACACCCTCTCGCACCTGAGCGACGCGCTGGCGGAAACGCGCCTGGAGGCCGCCCGCACGGCCGAGCGCCTCGAACGCGCCCTCGTGGACCTCAAGCAGCTGCGCACGCTGCTGTACGCCGACCCGGGCAGCGAACCGCCGCCGCCGCACTACTGAACCGCGAGTACCCGCATGAGCAATTCCCTGCGCGACCAGCTGATGGGCCTGGGCTTCAAGGCCCCGGCCCCCGAGCCGCGGCGTGAGCGGCCCGCCCGCGAGGGCACGCCCGCGCCCGACCGCAAGCGTACCGAAGGCGGCCATGCGGCCCGCCGCGATGGCGAGCGACGGCCCGCGGCCGGCCCCGGCGCCCCGCGCGCCAAGCCGGGCCCCGGGCGTCCGGGCGCACCGGCGCGACCCGGGCGGACCGGGGGCGGCGGCAAGCCGCGCAGCCGCGAGGACATCGACCTGGCCAAGGCCTACGCGATTCGCGCCCAGAAGGAGAAGGACGAGCGCATCGCCGCCGAAGCCGCGCGCCAGGAAGAGGCGCGCCTGCGCCGCGAGGCCAAGGCCCGGCTTGCCGCCTTCGTCCAGGACAAGGCCCTCAACGCCGCCGAGGCCGAGATCGCCCGCCACTTCCCCTACGGCGGCAAGATCAAGCGCATCCATGTCACGCCCGAGCAACTCAAGGCCCTCAATGCCGGCGACCTGGGCGTGCTGCAGCTCGATGGCCGCTACCTGCTGGTCACCGCGGCCGTGCTCGCGGAGGCCGAGGCGATCTTCGCGCCCGCCGTGGCGCTGAAGGTCGACCCGAACGCGCCGGCGAGCGACGACCCCTATGCCGACCCGGCCTACCAGGTGCCCGACGACCTGATCTGGTGAACCCCGACCGGGCTCACTCGGGGTCGTAGTCGAGGTTGGAGGCCAGCCAGCGCTCGGCCTGGTGCAGCGGCACGCCCTTGCGCCGCGCGTAGTCGGCCACCTGCTCGCGCGACAGGCGGCCGACCACGAAGTACTGGCTGCCCGGATGGGCGAAGTACAGGCCACTGACCGCCGCCGCCGGATACATCGCGTAGCTCTCGGTGAGCTTCAGCCCGGTGTGCTTTTCGGCCTCCAGCAGGCGGAAGATCGTCGCCTTCTCGCTGTGCTCGGGGCAGGCCGGGTAGCCCGGCGCCGGGCGGATGCCGCGGTACTGCTCCCGGATCAGGGCCTCGTTGTCGAGGGCCTCGTCCGGCGCGTAGCCCCAGAGCCGCGTGCGGACGATCTGGTGCAGTCGTTCGGCGAAGGCCTCGGCCAGGCGGTCGGCCAGGGCCTTGAGCAGGATCGCGCTGTAGTCGTCGTGGGCGGCCTCGAAACGGGCCACGTGGGGTTCGATGCCCAGTCCCGCCGTCACCGCGAAGGCGCCGACCCAGTCCCGGCGGCCGCTGTCGCGCGGGGCGACGAAATCGGCCAGGCAGAAATTGGCCCGATCCTCGGGCTTGTCGGCCTGCTGGCGCAGGCAGTGCAGCACGGCATCGCCGGCGTCGGCCTGCAGGTGGATGTCGTCGCCGACGGCCTGGGCCGGCCACAGGCCGACCACCGCCTTCGCCACCAGCCACTTCTCGCGCACGATGCGCCCGAGCATCGCCTGCGCATCCTCGAAGAGTTCGCGCGCCTGCGCGCCCACCACCGCGTCCCCGAGGATGGCGGGGTAGCGCCCGGCCAGTTCCCAGGTCTGGAAGAAGGGTGTCCAGTCGATCACGTCCACCAGGTCCGCCAGCGGGTAATCGTCGAACACCGTCAGGCCCGGCGCGAGCGGCTCGGGGGGCAGGTAGCCGGCCCAGCCGCCGTCGAACTTCTTGGCGCGCGCGCGCTCCAGCGTCACCAGCGGCTTGGCCTCGCCCTTGTTGGCATGGCGGGCGCGCACGTCGGCGTAGTCGGCTTCGTTGGCGGCCACGAACGGCGCCCGCAGGTCCGCGCTGAGCAGGGACTGGGTGACGCCGACCGCGCGCGAGGCATCCTTCACCCACACCACCGGCGAGGGGTAATGGGGGTCGATCCTGAGCGCGGTGTGCGCGCGCGAGGTGGTCGCGCCGCCGATCAGCAGCGGGATGTCGAAGCCCTGGCGCTTCATCTCACGGGCGACGTGGCTCATCTCCTCCAGCGAGGGCGTGATCAGGCCGGACAGGCCGATGATGTCCACCGCTTCCTCGCGGGCGCGGTCGAGGATGGTCTGGGCCGGCACCATCACGCCCAGGTCGACCACTTCGAAGTTGTTGCAGGCCAGCACCACGCCGACGATGTTCTTGCCGATGTCGTGCACGTCGCCCTTGACGGTGGCCATCAGGACCTTGCCCTTGGGCTTGCCGGCGTCGCCGCCGAGCGCCTTTTCGGCCTCGATGTGCGGCACCAGCACGGCGACGGCCTTCTTCATCACGCGCGCCGACTTCACGACCTGGGGCAGGAACATCTTACCGGCGCCGAACAGGTCGCCGACGACGTTCATCCCGGCCATCAAGGGTCCCTCGATCACGTCCAGCGGGCGCGCGGCGGCCAGGCGCGCCTCCTCGGTATCGGCCTCGACGAAGCGGTCGATGCCGTGCACGAGGGCATGCTTGATGCGCTCGGCCACCGGTGCCTCGCGCCAGGCCAGGTCCTCCGCGCGCACCTCGCCTTTCTTCGACTTGTGCTTCTCGGCCTCGGCCAGCAGGCGCTCGGTGGCGTCGGCGCGCCGGTTGAGCACCACGTCCTCGACCGCCTCGCGCAGGTGCGGCTCGATGTCGTCGTAGAGCGCCAGCGCGCCGGCGTTGACGATGCCCATGTCCATGCCGGCGCGGATCGCGTGGTAGAGGAAGACGGCGTGGATGGCCTCGCGCACCGCGTTGTTGCCGCGGAAGGAGAACGAGACGTTGGACACGCCGCCCGAGACATGGCTCAGCGGGAAGCGCGCCTTGAGCTCGGCGGTCGCCTCGATGAAGGCCACGGCGTAGGCATCGTGCTCCTCGATGCCGGTCGCGATGGCGAAGATGTTGGGGTCGAAGATGATGTCTTCGGGTGGAAACCCGGCCTGTTCCACCAGCAGCCGGTGCGCGCGCGAGCAGATCTCCACCTTGCGTTCGAAGGTATCGGCCTGGCCGGCCTCGTCGAAGGCCATCACCACGACGGCGGCCCCGTAACGGCGCACCCGGGCGGCCTGGTCCAGGAAGGCCGCCTCGCCTTCCTTCATCGAGATCGAGTTGACGATCGCCTTGCCCTGGACGCACTTCAGGCCCGCCTCGATCACGCTCCACTTGGAACTGTCGATCATCACCGGGACCCGGGCGATGTCGGGTTCGGCCGCGATCAGGTTCAGGAACCGGGCCATGGCGGCCTCGGCATCCAGCAGGCCCTCGTCCATGTTGATGTCGATCACCTGGGCGCCGTTCTCGACCTGCTGCCGCGCCACCGCCAGGGCCTCGTCGTAGCGGCCCTCGAGGATGAGCTTCTTGAACTGGATCGAGCCGGTGACGTTGGTGCGTTCGCCGACGTTGACGAAATTGGTGTCGGGCGTGATGACGAAGGGCTCCAGGCCCGCCAGTCGCGTATGCGGCGCGACCACCGGGATCGCCCGCGGCGGGAGGCCGGCCACGGCCTGTGTGATCGCGGCGATGTGGTCCGGCGTGGTGCCGCAGCAGCCGCCGACCAGGTTGAGCAGGCCCGCCTGCGCGAACTCGCGCAGCACGCCGGCCGTTTCCTGCGGTCCCTCGTCGTAGCCACCGAAGGCATTGGGCAGGCCGGCGTTGGGGTGGCAACTGACGTGGGTGTCGGCCACCTGGGAAAGCATGTCGATGTAGGCCCGCAGGTCGCGCGCGCCGAGGGCGCAGTTGAGGCCGATCGACAGCGGCCGCGCATGCCGCAGCGAGTACCAGAAGGCCTCCGCGGTCTGGCCCGAGAGCGTGCGGCCGCTGCGGTCGGTGATCGTGCCCGAGACCATCACCGGCAGGCGGGCGCCGAGTTCCTCGAACAGCAGGTCGATGGCGTACAGCGCGGCCTTGGCGTTGAGGGTGTCGAACACCGTCTCGACCAGCAGGATGTCGGCGCCGCCTTCGGCCAGGGCACGCGCGGCCACGAGGTAATCGGCCACCAGCGCATCGAAGCTGATGTTGCGGTAGCCGGCGTCCTCGACCTTGGGACTGATCGAGGCCGTCCGGCTGGTCGGGCCCAGGACGCCGGCGACGAAGCGCGGCCGGGCCGGATCCCTGGCGTCGGCCTCGTCGCAGCAGGCGCGCGCCAGCCGCGCGGCC
>JAYRTA010000018.1:671-11766 GCA_041919875.1 Arenimonas sp. | reverse complement strand
GGCCGGCGAGGCCGGCCTGGACTGGCGCGGGGCGCTCGGCGCGCCCGTGGGCATCGTCGCCCGGCCGGTGGCCTGCGGTGGCGATGGCGCGCCCGCCGACCCCGCGCCCCCGCCGGGCGACTAGAATCCTGCCAGGCGTCCCGCCGGCTTAGCTCAGTTGGTAGAGCAACCGCCTTGTAAGCGGTAGGTCCCCGGTTCGATTCCGGGAGCCGGCACCACGTCACGAAAGCGGCATCCGTGCGCGCGGGGGCCTTGGCAAGCGCGCGACGGGTGCGGTTCCATGCAGGCTGGGGCCGGGGAAGGGCCCGAGGATGGTGATGCGATGAGCAGCTCCGCCCGCGTGCCACCGGCTGCCGACCGCCCGGCGGGCGCCCGCGTGCGCCTGGCCTCGCGGGCGGTCGGGGGCCTGCTGGCGACGACCGCATTGGCCGAAGTCCTGCTCGTGCCCGGGTGGCTGGCGCCCGGTTGGCCGCCCGCCCTGCTGCTCGTCCTGCCCCTGCTGGCCGCGCTCGCGGTGGCGCTGCGCGAGCCGCACCGCGCACGCTGGGTGCTCGCGGTGGCCTTCGCCGCGCTGGCGCTCGCCCTCTGGCTCTGGCCCACCGCGGGCAGCGCGCCGGTCCGCAGCCCCGTGCCGCCCTTGGCGGCCACGCTGGCGGCCCTGGGCCTGGCGGCGAGCCTGGCCGGAGATCGCGGGGTGGCCGCCGCCCGCGCCCTGGGCGGTGCCCTGGTCGTACTGGCGACGCTGGCCGCCGGCGTGGCGATGCAGGACGTCCCCGGCCATCCCCTCCCGGTCGGGGCCTCGCTCGTGCTGGCCTCGCTGGTGCTTGGCGCCGGCCTGGTCGCGGCGGGCCTGCCGGGCCGCCCCCAGCCGCTGGCCAAGGCCTGCGCGGCGCTGCTCGGCGGCCTGGGCCTGCTGGTGATCGCCGGATGGCTGCTGCCGTCACCGGCGATCGTGCAGGGCGGCACGCGGCTGGTGCCGATGCAGTTCAACACGGCCGCCTGCGCCCTGCTTTCGTCGATCGCGCTGTCGCTGCTCCTGGCCGGCCGGCACCGGATCGCGCTGGCGGCGATGGTGCCGGTGGCGGTGATCGCGGTCGGCAGCCTGCTCGAGGAATACGCCGGGGTTGCGCTCGGGGTCGGCGAGTGGCTGGTGCGGCACGGCATCGTCGCCGAAGGCGTCGTGCCGGGGCGGATGGCCCCCAATACCGCCACCGCCTTCGTGATCGCCACGCTGGGCGTGCTCGCCGCGCCCTCGGCGCCGGGCCAGGGCGTGGCGCGCTGGGCGGTGACCTGGTCGGCCGGCTTCATGGTGTCGGCCATCGCTGCGATCGTGCTGTCGGCTTATGCCTTCGACCTGCCCGGCGTGCGCGGGTGGGGCTCGCAGACGCCGATGGCGCTGATGACCGCGCTCGGGCTGCTGCTGCTGGGCCTGTCCCTGGGCTTCGCCGGTGCCGCTCAGCGGGGCGAAGGGCGGCATCGCAGCGTCTGGGTGCCCCTGCTGGTCGCGCTGGCCGCGATCGCGCTGTCGCTGCTGCTCTGGTCGCAGTTCGACCGCGACCAGGCCCTGCGCGACCGCCAGGCCCTGGAGCGGCAGGCCGAGTCGGTGCGCCAGGCGATCGATGTCGGGATCGGGGAGCGGCGCAGTGCGCTCTCGCGCATGGGCGAGCGCCTGGGCAGCCAGACCGAGCCGGGGCAGCGCGAACGGCTGTTCCGCCGCGACTCCAGCCTGTACCTGCGCGATTTCCGCCACCTGGCCGCGATCGCCTGGACCGATGCGGACGGCGTGGTGCAGGCCGTCAACGCCCGCGGCGGCGCCCTTCCGGCCGCGGTCGGCGAGCGGCTGGATATCGAACCCGTGCATGCGGCCGTGTTCGAACGCGTGCGGCGCACCGATGCCGCACAGTGGTCGGGCAGCGTGGTGCTGTACAACGGCCGCCCCGGCGCCCTGTTGGTGGCCCCGGGGCATGACGCCGGCTTCCTGATGGCGGCCGTGGAGTTCGAGCCCCTGTTCGAGGATTTCATCCGCCGCAACGGACCCACCAATGCCCTGCGCGTGCGCGATGGCGAGCGGGTGCTCTATTCGCGCGGCGAGCCGGGCCCGGGCACGCCGCGCACGCTGGGCCTGCACTCGCTCGAAGACCGCCTCGAGGTGGACGTGTGGCGCGTCGGTGGCGGACGCTCGCTGGCCTATCTGCTGCTGTTCGGCGGCCTGGTGACCGGCGGCCTGCTGGCCCTGGCGCTGCGCCTCGCGGCGCTGGCGGGCGCGCGCGCGGAACTGGCGGAGGCCAACGGGCGCCGGCTGCGCGAACAGATCGAGGAAGCCGAGCGCGCGCGCGCCGCGCTGGGTGCGGCCGAGCGCGAGTTCGCCCAGGTGTTCGAGAGCATCTCGGACGCCTTCTACGTGCTCGACCGGGAGTGGCGCTTCGTGCTCGTCAATCCGCGCGCGGAGCAACTGATGCGCCAGGATCGCGACCACCTGCTCGGCCGCACCGTCTGGGAGTGCTTCCCCGACACCCTCGGCACGGTGGTCGAGGACGCCTTCCGCGCCGCGATGGGCGGCCAGGGCACGCAGCAGTTCGAGATCCACTTCGCGCCGCTGGGGCGCTGGTTCGATGCGCGCGTCTTCCCGCACCCCAACGGCATCGCCGTGTACTTCCAGGACGTCAGCGACCGCCGGCGCGCCGAGGAAGGGCAGCGCAAGGCGCAGGCGGCCTCGGTCCGCGCCCAGCAGCTGGCCCAGCTGGGCAGCTGGGAATACGACCTGGCCAGCGGCGAACTGGCCTGGTCCGAGGAGACCTTCCGCATCTTCGGCCTCGCGCCGGCGGCGCATGCCCCCGCCCTGGCGACGCTGGCCGAGCGGGTCCATTTCGAGGACCGCCCGCGGGTGCGCGAGGCCCAGGCGCGCCTGCACGCCGGCGACGGCGACATCGACCTGGAGTACCGCATCCTGCGTCCCGACGGCGATACCCGCGTGGTGCGCGAACTGGGCACCCTGCTGCGCGACGCCGAGGGCCGGCCGCTGGCGGCCATCGGCTCGATCCAGGACATCACCGACCGGCGCGCGGCCGAGGACCGGCTGCGCGAGATGGCGCGCCGGCTCGAGCAATCGCTGGTGATGAACCGCCAGGTGATGGAGCACTCGCTGGACGTCATCTGCGCCCTCGATGCCAATGGCCGCTTCCTGCAGGCCAGCACCGCCAGCCTGGCCGCCTGGGGCCACGCGCCCGGCGAACTGGTGGGGCGCGCCTGGATCGACCTGGTGCATCCGGACGACCGCGGCCTGGCCCTGCGCACGGCCGCCGCGGCGATGGCCGGCCAGGCGATCAACGACCTGCGCCTGCGCTGCGTGCGCAAGGATGGCCAGGTGCGCGTGGTGCAATGGTCGCTGGGCTGGTCGGCGCAGGACCGGATGAGCTTCGCGGTGGCGCGCGACGTCACCGAGCTCGACCGGCAGTCGCGGGCGCTCGAAGAGGCCAAGACCAGCCTGCAGCGCGCCCAGCAGGTGGCCCGCATGGGCGCCTGGGAACTGGACCTGGCCAGCGGCCGGTTGTCCTGGTCCGAGGAAGCCCTGGCCATCTTCGGCCTCTCCCGGGACCAGTTCGGCGGCGACGCCCGCGCCTTCCTCGAGCGCGTGCACCCGGAGGACCTGGCCGCGGTGCGCGCCGCGGAAGCCGCCGTGCTCTCGGGCCAGCAGGACATGGACCTGGAGCACCGCATCCTGCTGCCCGACGGCAGCATCGGCCACGTGCACGAGCGCGCCCGCCTGCTGCGCAACGACCAGGGCCAGCCCTGGCTGATCAGCGGCAGCGTGCAGGACATCAGCGAGCGCAAGCGGGCCGAGGCCGCGCTGGAGAAGGAGCGCGGCTTCCTGCGCACCCTGCTCGAGAGCCTGAGCGACGGCGTGGTGGCCTGCGACGCCGAGGGCCGGCTGACGCTGTTCAACCGCGCGACACGGGAACTGCACGGGCTGCCGGCCCGGCCCCTGCCGGCCGAGCAATGGGCCAGCCACTACCAGCTCTATGCCGCCGACGGCGAGACGCCGCTGGCCATGGAGCAGGTGCCGCTGTTCCGGGCCCTGCGCGGCGAGGTGGTGGACGAGGTGGAGATGGTGATCGCCCCGGTCGACCGGCCACGGCGCATCGTCCTGTGCAGCGGCCAGCAGATCCTGGCCGCCGACGGGCGCCTGCTCGGCGCCGTCGTGGCGATGCACGACATCACCCATCGCAAGGCCAGCGAACGCTTCGAGGCCGGCCAGCGCGACGTACTGGCCGGCATCGCTTCGCGCCAGCCCATGCCGGACAGCCTGGCGGCGATCGCGCGCCTGTGCGAGGCGCAGTTGCCCGGCGCGCTGTCGTCGGTGCTGCTGCTCGACGACAGCGGCCGGCGCGTGCTCAACGGCGCCGCGCCCAGCCTGCCGGCCGACTACAGCCTGGCGATCCATGGCCTGCCGATCGGCCCGCGCGCCGGCTCCTGCGGCACCGCCGCCTGGCGCGGCGAACCGGTGGTCGTGGGCGACATCGCCACCGACCCGCTCTGGGAGGACTACCGCGACATCGCCCTCGCGCACGGCCTGCGCGCGTGCTGGTCGGTGCCGGTGAAATCCTCGGAAGGGCGCGTGCTGGCCACGTTCGCCACCTACTACCGGCAGCCGCGCCTGCCCAGCGAGCCCGAGCTCCGGCTGGTGTCGGGCATGGCCTCGCTGGCGGCGGTGGCGATCGAGCAGGCGCGTGCCTACGAGAGCCTGGCGATCGGCGAGCAGCGCTTCCGTTCGTTGTTCGACGAGCATCCCGACGCCGTGTATTCGCTCGACCGCGAGGGCCGGTTCACTTCCGTTAACGCGCACTTCTCCGAAATTTCCGGCGCGTCGGCCGAAGACGTCGTCGGCCAACCCTTCGAGCCCATGGTGGCGCCGGAGGACGTGGACGTGGTGCGCGGCCATTTCCAGGCCGCCGCCCGCGGCGAAGCGCGCAGCTACGAGATGACCGGCGTGCGGCCGGACGGCGCCCGCGTCGAGCTCCGGATCAGCAACCTGCCGATCGTCGTGGACGGCCGCGTGACCGGCGTGTTCGGCATCGCCCAGGACATCCGGCTGCTGCGCAAGCACCAGCGCGAACTGGCCGCGGCCCTGGACACCGCCGAGAACAGCAGCCGCCAGCTGCGCCGGCTGAGCGACTCGGCCATCCAGATCAATCGCCGCCTGACCGATTCCAACTTGTTCCAGTACGTCGCCGATGCGCTGCGGTCGACCGTCGGCGCGCACCAGGCCCTGATCAGCCTGAACATCCGCGAGACCTTCGCCCAGCACATCCACGCGGTGTCGCTGTCGGAGAAGTACGCGCGCTGGAAGGACTTCGACGCGCCTTCGGACGGCAGCGGCATCTATGCCATCGTCGGGGAGTCCAACCGCCCGGTGCGCATGACCCAGGCCGAGCTCGAGGCCCATCCGCGCTGGCGCGGCTTCGGCGCCCACGCCGCGGGCCACCCGCCGATGCGCGGCTGGCTGGCCGTACCCCTGATCGGCGGCGACGGCCGCAACATCGGCCAGCTGCAGCTGAGCGACAAGCTGCACGGGGAATTCACCCAGGACGACGAACTCGTGGCCGTGCAGTTCGCGCAGATGGCCTCGACCGCGATCGAGCGCGCCCGTCTGATCGAGAAGCTCAACGTACGCGACCGGTTCTTCGAGATGACGGCGGAGATCTTCGTGATCTTCGATCCGGCCCGCCGGCGCTTCGTCGAGGTCAACCCGATGCTGAGCGTGATCTCGGGCTACGACCGCGCCGAATTGACCTCGCGCGAGTTCACGGAGTTCGTGCACCCCGACGACCGCGACCGCGCCGAGGGCCGGGCCGGCGACCTGCTGGCGGGGGAGGGCGTCATCAAGGACTTCTCCGTGCGCTACGTGCGCAAGGACGGCCAGGTGCGCTGGATCGAATGGCTGTCCTCGCCGGCGGCCGACGGCCTGGTTTATGCGGTCGGTCGCGACGTCACCGAACGCCGGAAGGCGGAGGAGGTGCTGCGCCAGACCATGACCGACCTCGACGCGCGCAACCGCGAGCTGCAGGACTTCGCCTTCATCGCCTCGCACGACCTGCAGGAGCCGCTGCGCAAGATCCGCGCCTTCTCCGACCGGCTGCTGCAGCGCCACGCGGCCCAGCTGGCCGACGAGGCGCGCGATTACCTGGGCCGGACCAGCCAGGCCGCGGCCCGCATGCAGACCCTGATCGACGACCTGCTGGCGTATTCGCGCGTCTCGGCCCGCGGCAAACCCTTCGCCCGCGTCGACCTGGGCGCGGTGCTGGCCGCGGTGACCGAGGACCTCGAGGCGCGCCTCGAGTCCAGCGGCGGCCGGATCGAGGCCGGTCCCCTGCCGACGATCGAGGCGGACCCGACCCAGATGCGCCAGCTGCTGCAGAACCTGCTGGCGAACGCACTGAAGTTCCGCGATCCGGCGCGTGCGCCGCGGGTCCGGGTCGAGGCGGCGCCGGTGCGCGTGGAGGGCCAGGACGACTGGGAGCTCCGGATCGAGGACAACGGGATCGGCTTCGAGCCCCGCCATGCCGAGAAGGTGTTCGCGCCCTTCCAGCGCCTGCACGGGCGCCAGGACTACGAGGGCACGGGCATCGGCCTGGCGATCGTGCGCCGCATCGTCGAGCGCCATCGCGGCAGCGTGCGGGCCGAAGGCCGCCCCGGCGAGGGGGCGAGCTTCGTCGTCGTCCTGCCGGCGGCCCAGCCGGCCAGTCCGCAGCCCGCCTCGCTGGGCCCCGCTCCAATGGGCTAACCTAGGCGTCCCCGGGAGGGAAGGGAGCACGCATGCACCCGCACCAGCCGATCACCATCCTGATGGCGGACGACGATCCGGACGACCGCCTGATGACGCGCGACGCCTTCCAGGAGTGTCGCCTGGGCAATCCCCTGCGCTTCGCCGAGGACGGCGAGGAGCTGATGGACTACCTGCACCGGCGGGGTCGTTACGCCGACCCGTCGCAGTCGCCCATGCCGGGCCTGATCCTTCTCGACCTGAACATGCCGCGCAAGGACGGCCGCGAGGCCCTGCGCGAGATCAAGGCCGATCCGGCGCTCCGGCAGATTCCCGTGGTGGTGCTGACCACCTCCAGCGCCGAGGAGGATGTCGCGCGCAGCTACGCCGACGGCGCCAATTCCTTCATCACCAAGCCGGTCACCTTCGATGCCCTGCTCGACGTGGTGCAGTCGCTGGGCAAGTACTGGCTCGACATCGTCGAACTGCCGCAAGCGGACGCCAGCCCGCCGTGAGCCTGCCCGAGCTGCGCGTACTGGTGGTGGACGACGACGAAGAGGATTTCCTGATCCTCCGCGACCTGCTGGCCGACTATCCGCAGGGCCGTTTCCGGCTCGACTGGGCCGGCACGCTGCGCCAGGGCATCGAGGCGCTCCGGCGCGACCAGCACGACGCCTTCCTGGTCGATTACCAGCTCGGTCCCGACAACGGCATGGACCTGGTGCGCCTGGCGGTGGCCGAAGGCAGCGCGCACCGCCCGGTGATCATGCTGACCGGCCAGGGCAATCCCGACGTCGACCGCGAGGCCCTGGAGGCCGGCGCCGCCGACTACCTGGTCAAGGGCGCGATCGACGCCGAGAAACTGGCGCGCTCGCTGCGCTACGCCGCCGAACGGACCCGGCAGATCGTCGAGATCGAGGACGGCAAGCGCCGCTACCGGCAGCTGTTCGAGCTGAGCCCGTCCCCGACCTGGGTCTACGACCTGCAGAGCTTCCGCTTCGTGGCCGTCAACGACGCCATGAGCACGACCTACGGCTGGAGCCGCGAGGAGCTGCTGGCCATGACCGTGCTCGACATCCGCGACGCCGACGAGGCCGAACGCCTGCGGCGCACCCTTCCGGACTGGGAGGGGCGCGGCGGACCCGCCGGCACCTGGCGGCACCGGCGCAAGGATGGCCGCACGCTGTGGATGGAGATCACCACCCATCCGATGACGCTCGACGGCCAGGCCTGCCGCATGGTCATCGCCAACGACATCACCGACCAGCGCCAGGCCCGCGAGCGCCTGCTGCTGCTCGAACGCGCGGTGGAATCGAGCAACAACGGCATCATCATCACCGATGCCCTGGCGCCGGACCTTCCGATCCTCTACGTGAACCCGGCCTTCGAGCAGATCACCGGCTACACCGCGGCCGACGCCGTGGGCCGCAACTGCCGCTTCCTGCAGGGACAGGGCGACCCGCAGGCCGAACTGGACGTCTTGCGCCGGGCGCTGGCGCGCCAGCGCGACAGCAACCGGATACTGCGCACCCACCCCACGGACCGCCGCCAAATCTGGAACCACCAGTTCGTCTCGCCGGTGCGCGACGACACCGGGCGGGTGACCCACTTCGTCGGCGTGGTCAACGACCTCACCGAGCGGCGGCAGGTCGAGGCCGAGCTCGCGCATGCGGCCAACCACGACCCGGTGACCGGCCTGGCCCGCTTCCCTGTGCTGGAGTCGGCGATGGCCGACATCCTGGCCGACCCGGAGGCCCGGGTCGCCCTGCTGTTCGTCGACCTCGACCGCTTCCACGCCATCAACAAATCCATGGGCCACCTGATCGGCGACGAGGTGCTGCGCCAGATGGCCGAGCGCATGGCCGGGGTGCTCGATAGTCCCGGCGACCTGGCGCGCTTCGCCGGCGACGAGTTCGTCGCCCTCGCGCCCGGGCGCGACCAGGCGCAGGCGATGGCCCTGGCGGCGCGCCTGCGCGAAGCCATCGCCGTACCGATCGAAGGCGATGGCTACCGGCTGTTCCTCACCGCCAGCGTCGGCGTCGCGCTCGCGCCCGAGCACGGCGGCAGCGTGATGGAGCTGCTGCGCCGCGCCGAGGCGGCGATGACCCGCGCCAAGCGCCAGGGCCGCAATGCCAGCTGCGCCTTCTCGATCGAGCAGATGCAGGAGCTCGAGGACCGCCTGGTCCTGGGCGCGCGCCTGCGCGAGGCGATCCCGCGCGGGGAGCTGGAGCTGCATTACCAGCCCCAGCTCGATGCCAGCCGCCGCCGGATCACCGGGCTCGAGGCCCTGGTGCGCTGGAACAGCCCCGAACTGGGCCGGGTGCCGCCCGGCCGCTTCATCCCCATCGCCGAGTCGCTGGGCCTGATGCACGAGGTCGGCCGCTGGGTCATCGACGCCGCCTGCGCCCAGCTGCGGGCCTGGGCCGATGCCGGCCACGCCGGTTTCACCGTGGCGGTGAACGTCTCGGCGCAGCAGCTGCAGCGGCCGGACGTGGTGGACCAGGTGCGCGATTCGCTCCGGCGGCATGGCCTGGCCGGCGACCGCCTGGAAGTGGAGCTCACCGAGAGCTCGCTGATGGAGAACGTGGACGAGGTGCGCGGTCGCCTGGCCGAACTCAAGGCCCTGGGCGTGCGCCTGTCGCTGGACGATTTCGGCACCGGCTACTCCAGCCTGTCCTACCTCAAGCAGTTCTCGCTGGACAAACTGAAGATCGACCGCAGCTTCGTCACCGACCTGCCCGAGGACGCCGATGACGCCGCCATCGCCCGCACGGTGATCGCGATGGGCCACCAGCTGCGCATGGTGGTGGCCGCCGAGGGCGTGGAAACCGCCGCGCAGGCCGATTTCCTGTCCGGCATCGGCTGCGACGAACTGCAGGGCTACCACTTCGGCCGGCCGGTGCCGGCTTCGGAGCTCACCGGAGTGTTGCCGCGCGGTTGAGCGCTGGCGGTCGCGCGGGGCGCGGGCGTATCCTGCGGCTCCCGTTGCCAGGAGTCCGCGCCATGACGATCCTGCGTCTTGCCCTCGTATTGGCCGTCCTGTTGCCGCTGGCCGCGCACGCGGCGCGGCCCGAGGTCGCGCCCGCCGCGGTCGGCGAACTGTCGCGCCGCCCGGATGGGCCCCTCATCCTCGACGTGCGCACGCCGGAGGAATTCGCCGCCGGCCACGTCGCCGGCGCGGTCAACATCCCGCACGACCAGGTCGCCGCGCGCCTGGACGAACTGCGCGGCGAGCGCTGGGTCCTGGTCTATTGCCGCAGCGGCGCCCGCGCCGCCATCGCCGAGCAGGCCATCGCCGGGGCCGGCATCGAGGTGCGCAGGATGGAAGGCAGCTGGCTGCGCTGGCAGGCCGAGGGCCGGCCGGTCGCCGGCGCCGCCGCCGAGGCCGGCGAATGAACCGGGGACCCGCCACCGTCGCGCTGATCGGCGCCCCCACCGACATCGGTGCCGGCCACCGCGGCGCCTCCATGGGCCCGGAAGCCCTGCGCGTGGCCGGCCTGGCCGAGGCCCTGCGCGAGCGCGGCCTGGAGGTGGTCGATACCGGCAACCTGGCCGGACCGGTCAATCCCTGGCTGCCGCCCGTGGACGGCTACCGCCACCTGGCCGAGGTGGTGGCCTGGAACCAGGCGGTGATGGACGCCGTCGGGGCCGAACTGCGCGCCGGCCGGCTGCCGGTGCTGCTGGGCGGCGACCACTGCCTGGGCCTGGGCAGCATCACCGCGGTCGCGCGCCACTGCCGCGAGGCGGGCAGGAAATTGCGCGTGCTGTGGCTCGATGCCCATGCCGACTTCAACACCAGCCAGGTGACGCCCTCGGGGAACGTGCACGGCATGCCGGTGGCCTGCCTGTGCGGCGTCGGACCGCGCGAACTCACCCATCTGGGCGGCGCCGCGCCGGCGCTGCAGCCCGGCGACATCCGCCAGCTCGGCATCCGCTCGGTGGACCCGGGCGAGAAGCGCCTGGTGAAGGAGTTCGGACTCGACATCTACGACATGCGCTACATCGACGAGCACGGCATGAAGCGGGCGATGGAGGCGGCGCTGGAAGGCGTCGACGCCGACACCCACCTGCACGTGAGCTTCGACGTGGACTTCCTCGACCCCGCGATCGCCCCGGGCGTGGGCACCACCGTGCCCGGCGGCCCGAACTACCGCGAGGCGCAGCTGGTGATGGAGATGATCGCCGACACCGGCCGCCTGGGCTCGCTGGACATCGTCGAGCTCAATCCGGCCTTCGACGAGCACAACCGCACCGGCAAGCTGGCGGTGGACCTGGTGGAAAGCCTGTTCGGCAAGTCCACCCTGATGCGCGACTGAGCGCGCGCGCCCGCGTGAG
>JAYRTA010000018.1:0-661 GCA_041919875.1 Arenimonas sp. | reverse complement strand
CGGCCCCGCGTTGACAGCGGGCGGGGCAGGACTAGACTCCCCCCACGTCCAACCTCCGGGAGATTCCCATGACCCGTACCCGTGTCCTGCTGGCGCTGCTGCTGGCCGCCTTCGCCCTCTCGGGCTGCAACACCGTCAAGGGCTTCGGCCAGGACGTGAAGAAGGCGGGCGGCGAGCTCGAGGAAGCCGCCGATCGCGCCAAGAACTGATCGTCCGCCTCGGCATGCCACGAAGGCCGGGCCCGCGCCCGGCCTTCGTGTTTTCCGCGCTCAGTAGGGGTCGGGCACGAAGCCGACCGGGAAGGGTTCCGGCGCGTGCCAGCGGTGGCGGTGCGGTCGCGGCACCACGCCGCGCGCGACCAGGGCGCGATAGCTGTCGTAGTACACGCTCAGCACCTGGTCGGGATGGCGCGAGGCCCGTTCGAACTGCGTGGTGCGCGCGGCATCCCAGCGGCGCTGGCCATGGCCGGTGCCCAGCGACTGGCGGGCCTCGGGCGCGGCCTCGGCGCGGCGCGAGCCGTAGGCCTCGGCATCGGCCTGCGCCTTGGCGGGCGGGGCGGCGGCGACGGCATCGGCGTTCGCGCGCGCGCCGCCCCGCGGCAGGTCGGCACGGTCGCGCGGGGTGATCACCGGCGGGACGTAGGGCGCCGGCACCGCCTCGC
>JAYRTA010000017.1:0-11926 GCA_041919875.1 Arenimonas sp. | reverse complement strand
CCCTGGCCTGGGCGCTGCCGATGCTGCTCGCGGGCGGCGAGGGGCCCCTCGCCACGGGCCTGGCCCTGTTCTGGGTGATCGCCCTGGTGAACGCCTTCAATTTCATCGACGGCAGCCACGGCATGGCCGCCACGCAAGCCGCCCTGGTCGGTGTCGCGGGCGTCGTGCTCGCGGCGGGGCAGGGCGCGGGCGCCTGGCTTGGGTGCATGCTGGCCGCCGCGTGCCTGGGCTTCCTGCCGCTGAACTTGCCGGTCGCCCGCGTGTTCCTGGGCGACGTCGGCAGCCATGCCCTCGGTTATGCCGCCGCCGCCGGCCTGCTGCTGGCCGCCGATGGTCGCGCGCCCGTGCCGGTGCTGGCGCTGGTGCCGCTGGCCACGGTGCTGGCCGATACCGGCGTGACCCTGGCCTCGCGCGTGCTGCGCGGGCACAGGCCCTGGCAGGCCCATCGCGACCACCTCTACCAGCGGGTGATCGCACACGGCCACAGCCATCTGGCGGTTTGCCTGGGCTATGGCGCCTGGACTGCGGCCGGCCTCGCCGGCATGGCGGTATTCCTGGACGATCCGGCGCGCGCACCGGCGGCGGTGCTGGCATGGCTGCTCGCGAGCGTGGTCCTGCGCGTGTCCCTGGGCCGGCGCTGGCGACGTATTGGCCCGCAGGGAGACTGATCCGTGCCGCGCCTGCCCAATCGATTCACCATCCTGCTGCCGCGCCTGCTGGTCATGCTGCATGACCTGGTGATGGTGGCGGCCGCCTGGCTGGCCCTGCGCTGGCTGGCGGGCCTGGCGGGCGCGCCGGCGGCGCCGGCCATCGGCAAGGAGCTGGCCGTGGCGGTCGTGATCCAGGGCCTGGTGCTGCACCTGACCGGCCTCTATCGCGGCCTGTGGCGGTTCGCCTCCTTGCCCGACCTGGCCAACCTCGTGCGCGCGGCCCTGGTCGGCACGTTGCTGGTCGTCTTCACCCTGTTCCTGATCGGCCAGCTGGCGGACGTGCCGCGGCGCGTGCTGTTCCCGTTCCCGGTCGCGGTGGTGCTGCTGCTGGGCACGCCGCGCCTGCTGTACCGGATGTGGAAGGACCACACCCAGGCCGCGGCGCGCGGCGACGCCCTGCGCGTGCTGGTGCTGGGCGCGGGCCGCACGGCCGAGCACCTGCTGCGCGACCTGCGCAGCGAAGGCCGCTACGTGCCCGTGGGCCTGCTCGACGACAACCCCGTGCTCAAGGGCGCCAAGCTCCAGGGCGTGCCGGTGCTGGGCACGCTCGATGAACTGCCCTACATCGCCCAGGAAACCGCGCCCCAGTTGCTGGTGATCGCCATGCCCTCGGCGTCGGCGCCGGAAATGCAGCGGGTGGTGACGCTGTGCGACGAAACCGGCCTGCCGTTCCGCACGGTGCCCCGGCTGTCGGACATGCTCGAGGGCCGTGGCCGCCGCCTGGCGCTGAGCGAAGTCCGCATCGAGGACCTGCTGGGGCGCGAACCGGTCGAATTCGAGCCCAGCTCGGCCACCCTGGCCGGCAAGCGGGTGGTGGTCACGGGGGCCGGCGGTTCGATCGGCTCCGAACTCGCGCGCCAGTGCGCGGCCGCCGGCGCGGCGCGGGTGCTGCTGTTCGAACGGGCCGAACTGCCGCTGGTGGAGATCACCGAAGAACTCCAGCGCGATTACCCGGTGGTGGAGGTCGTGCCGCACCTGGCCGATTGCGGCGACCCCGTGGCCTGCGCCCTGGCCCTGCAGGGCGGCGCCGACTACGTGCTGCACGCGGCGGCCTGCAAGCAGGTGCCCCTGCTGCAGTCGCAGCTGCGCGAGGCGCTGCGCAACAACGTCGCCGGCACCGCCATCCTGGCGCGGGCCTGCCGGCGGGCCAAGGCCGGCCACTTCGTGCTGATCTCCACCGACAAGGCGATCTGCCCGGTGAACGTGCTCGGGGCCAGCAAGCGGTTCGCCGAGCTGGCCTGCCAGGCGGTGTTCGAAGGCAATGGCGTGCAGCTGTCGATCGTGCGCTTCGGCAACGTGCTTGATTCGGCCGGCAGCGTCGTGCCCCTGTTCCGCAGGCAGATCGCCGCGGGTGGCCCCGTGACGGTGACCCACCCGGAAGTGACGCGCTACTTCATGACCATACCCGAGGCCTGCCAGCTGATCCTGCATTCGGTCAGCCTGGTGGACGCCCACAGCGCGGTGTATGCGCTGGACATGGGCCGGCCGGTGGCGATCCGCGAGCTGGCCGAGCAGATGATCCGCCTGAGCGGCAAGCGCCCGGGCATCGACATCGCGGTCAGCTACACCGGCCTGCGTCCGGGCGAGAAGCTGCACGAGATCCTGTTCGACCCGGGCGAGCGCTACCAGCGCACCCGCCACCCCCGGATCCTGCGCGCGGCCCCGCGCGGCGTGGAGGCGGGCAGGGTGCTGCAGCAGCTGGCCCAGCTCGAGGCCGTGCTGGCCGTGGACCGGCCCAACGGCGCCCTCGAGCACCTGCTGCGCGAGGCCGTGCCGGAGTACCGCCCGGGGGCCGACGACGACGCACCCGGCGCCGCCGCGCCCTGAGGCCTGCGGTGGAGACGGACTACTACGGCGCCTGCCTGCCCGCCCCCGTGCGGCGCAAGGCGCTGGCGGGCGCACAGGAAGCCGCGGTGTGCGTGGTCGGTGGCGGGTTCGCGGGCCTCAACACCGCCCTGGGCCTGGTCGAACGCGGCCAGCGCGATGTGATCCTGCTCGAGGCCCGCCAGGTCGGGCATGGCGCCTCGGGCCGCAATGGCGGATTCGTCTTCGGCGGCTTCTCGCGCGGCGAGGCCGCGCTGCTGCAGGACCTGGGGCCGGCGCGGGCGCGTGCCCTCTATCGCGGCACGATCGACGCCGTCGAGCTGATCCGCGCCCGCATCCAGCGCCATCGCATCGACTGCCAGTCGACCGATGCCGGCGTGGTCTGGGCCAACTGGTTCCGCGACGCCGCGGTGCTGCGCGACCGGCAACGGCTGCTGGCCGAGCACTTCGGCGTGCACTGGGACTGGCTGGATGCCGAGCAGATGCAGGCCCGGGTCCGGAGCCGGCGCTATCGCGACGGCCTGTTCGAGCGCAATGCGCTGCACTTCAATCCCCTGGCCTATGCGCGCGCGCTGGCGGCGCTGGCCGAGCAGGGCGGCGTCCGCCTGTTCGAAGGGTCGCCCGCGGCCGGCCTGTCGCGCGACGGTGCCGGCTGGCGACTGCGTACCGCCGATGGCGAGGTGCGTGCGGCACAGGTGGTGCTGGCCTGCGGTGGCTACCTGGCCGGCCTGCGGCGCGAGGTGGACGCCGGCGTGCTGCCGATCGCGACCTACGTCATGGCCAGCGAGCCCCTGGGCGATCGCCTGGACGAGGTATTGCCCACGCGCGCCGCGGTGTACGACACCCGCTTCGCCTTCGATTACTACCGGCGCACGCCGGACGACCGCCTGCTCTGGGGTGGCCGCATTTCGGTGCGCGATCGCTCGCCGGCGGACGTGCAGCGCCTGCTGCGGCGGGACCTGGCCCGCGTCTTCCCCTCGCTCGCCGACGCCCGCATCGATTACGCCTGGTCGGGCCTGATGAGCTACGCGCGCCACGAGATGCCGCAGATCGCCCAGGTCGAGCCGGGGCTCTGGGTGGCACAGGCCTTCGGCGGGCACGGCGTCGCGCCGACCACCCACGCGGGCGAACTGCTGGCGTCGGCCATCGCCGAAGGTGATCCGCGCTGGCGCGAGTTCTCAAGCTATGGCCTGGTCTCCGCCCGCAAACCCGCCGGCTTCCTTGCCGCCCAGCTCACCTACTGGTGGCTGCAATCCCGCGACGCCTGGACATCCTGGCGCGAATCGCGCGCCTAGTCCTTGCCACCGATGAACCCGGAAACACACGGATAGCGCAACGGCATTTCTTGCCACGGATCCACGCGGATGAACGCGGACAAGGCAGGAACCATCCTCAAAAGGGATTCCGCTTTATCCATGTGTCTCCGTGTTCATCCGTGGCAGGAAAATGCTCTTTCCGCGTCCATCCGCGCAAATCCGTGGCCAAAACCCGCGGTCACAGCGCCTCGATGATCCCCGCGGCGCCCATGCCGGTGCCGATGCACATGGTGACCATGCCGTACTTCTGCTGGCGGCGGCGCAGGCCGTGCACGATGGTCGCGGTGCGGATCGCGCCGGTGGCGCCCAGCGGGTGGCCCAGGGCGATCGCGCCGCCGAGCGGATTCACCTTGGACGGGTCCAGGCCGCAGGTGCGGATCACGGCCAGCGCCTGGGCCGCGAAGGCCTCGTTGAGCTCGATCCAGTCCAGCTGGTCCTGGGACAGGCCGGCCTGCTTGAGCACCTTGGGGATCGCGGCGATCGGTCCGATGCCCATCACTTCCGGGCGCACGCCGGCGACCGAGAAGCCGACGAAGCGGGCCAACGGCGTCAGGCCGTAATCCTTGATCGCCTGCTCGGAGGCCAGCAGCACGCCGGCGGCGCCGTCGCTCATCTGCGAGCTGTTGCCGGCGGTCACGCTGCCGCCGTTGCGGAACACCGGCCGCAGCTTGGCCAGGCCCTCGGCGCTGGTGTCGGCGCGCGGGCCTTCGTCCTGTTCGACCACCAGTTCGCGCACCTTCACCGCATTGCTGCCCACGACCGGCTGGCGCGACAGCACGCGGTAGGGAGAGATCTCGGCCTTGAATTCGCCGGCGGCGATCGCCGCCAGGGCCTTCTGGTGCGAGGCCAGCGCGAAGGCGTCCTGGTCCTCGCGGCTGACCTTCCATTCCTCGGCCACCTTCTCGGCGGTGATGCCCATGCCGTAGGCGATCGCGACGTTCTCGTCCTTCGCGAACACCGAGGGCGCCAGCGCCACCTTGTTGCCCATCATCGGCACCATGGACATCGATTCGGTACCGCCGGCCAGCACCAGGTCGGCGTTGCCCAGCCGGATCTGGTCGGCCGCCAGCGCGACGGCCTGCAGGCCCGACGAACAGAAGCGGTTGATGGTCTGTGCCGCCACGGTGTTGGGCAGGCCGGCCAGCAGCACGCCGATGCGCGCCACGTTCATGCCCTGCTCGCCCTCGGGCATCGCGCAGCCGATGATGGCGTCGTCGATGCGCGAGAGGTCGATGCCCGGGGCCTGGGCGACGACCTCGCGCAGCACGTGCGCCAGCAGGTCGTCGGGACGGGTGTTGCGGAAGACGCCGCGCGGGGCCTTGCCCACCGCGGTGCGGGTGGCGGCGACGATGTAGGCGTCCTGGATCTGCTTGCTCATGGGAATGTCCTCGTCGCTCAGTTACGCAGCGGCTTGCCGGTCTTGAGGGTGTGCAGGATGCGCTCCTGGGTCTTGGGCATCTGGGCCAGCGCGATGAAATGCTCGCGCTCCAGGGCCAGCAGCCACTCTTCGTCCACGACCGCGCCGCGGTCCACCTCGCCACCGCACATCACGGTGGCGATGCGCTTGCTCACCTCGTAGTCATGCTCGGAGATGAAGCGGCCTTCCCGCATGTTCTCCAGCATCATGCGGAAGGTGGCGATGCCGACGTCGCCGGCCACCTGCACCTGGCGCGCCGGCAGGGGTGGGCGGTAGCCCGATTCCGCCATCGCGCGCGCCTGCGCCCTGGCCACGTGCAGCAATTCATACTGGTTGAACACCACCACGTCGCCCTCGCGCGCCAGCTTGAGCTCCCTGGCCTCCAGGGCCGAGGCCGACACCTTGCCCATGGCCACGGTTTCGAAATAGGGCTTGAGGGCCGCGAACACGTCGCCGCCCGGGCCCGCCGCGGCGGAGGCGCGCACGGCGATTTCCTTCAGGCCGCCGCCCGCGGGCAGCAGGCCCACGCCGGCCTCGACCAGGCCGATGTAGCTCTCGAGCGACATGACCGTGCGGGCCGAATGCATCTGGAACTCGCAGCCGCCGCCCAGGGCCATCCCGCGCACCGCCGCCACCACGGGGACGAGGGCGTACTTGATGCGCTGGCTGGTGGCCTGGAAGGTCTTCACCATCGCCTCGAACTCATCGAGCCTGCCGGCCTGCAGCGAGGCCATGGCGCCGCTGAGGTCGGCGCCGGCCGAGAACGGCTCCTTCGGCTGCCACAGCACCAGGCCCTGGAACTGCCTCTCGGCGACGTCGATGGCCTGCTGGATGCCGGCCAGCACGCCGTCCGAGACCGTGTTCATCTTGGTCTTGAAGCCGAGCACGGCGATGCCGTCGCCGTCGTGCCACAGCCGCACCGCGTCGGTCTCGAAGACCGTCTCGCCCGGGGCCGCGCGCTCGCCCAGCACGGGGTCGGGGAAGCGCTGGCGGGTATAGACCGCCAGGTTCGAGCGCGGCAGCACCTCGCCCTTGGCCGGGCTGAAGCTGCCGTGCGCGGCGTGCACGCCCTCGCGGCCGTCGAACACCCAGTCGGGCAGGGGGGCGCTGGACATGGCCTCGCCGGCCACGATGTCCTCGGCGATCCACTGCGCCACCTGCTTCCAGCCGGCGGCCTGCCAGGTCTCGAACGGACCCAGGCTCCAGCCGTAGCCCCAGCGGATGGCCAGGTCCACGTCGCGGGCGGTCTCGGCGATCGAGGCCAGGTGGTAGGCGCTGTAGTGGAACAGGTCTCGGAACAGCGCCCAGAGGAACCTGGCCTGCGGGTGCGTGCTGGCGCGCAACTGGGCGAACTTCGCGGCCGGGTCCCGGGTCTTGAGGATCTCGACCACCTCCGGCGCGGCCTCGCCGGTGGCCGGGCGATAGTCCTGGGCCTTGAGGTCGAGCACGACGATGTCCTTGCCCTTCTTCATGAAGATGCCGGCGCCGGCCTTCTGTCCCAGGGCACCCTTGGCGACCAGCGCCTGGAGCCAGTCCGGGGCCTTGAAGTACTTGTGCCAGGGGTCGTCGGGCAGGGTGTCGGCCATCGTCTTGATGACATGGGCCATGGTGTCGAGCCCGACCACGTCCGAGGTCCGGTAGGTGGCCGACTTGGGGCGGCCCAGCAGCGGGCCGGTCAGGGCATCGACCTCGTCGAAGCCCAGGCCGAAGGCGGCGGTGTGGTGCAGGGTGGAGAGGATGGAGAAGACGCCGATGCGGTTGCCGATGAAGTTCGGCGTGTCCTTGGCGTAGACCACCCCCTTGCCCAGGGTCGTGGTGAGGAAGGTCTCGAGGCCCTCCAGCACCTCCCGGTCCGTCTTCGCGCACGGGATCACCTCGGCCAGGTGCATGTAGCGCGGCGGATTGAAGAAATGCACGCCGCAGAACCGGTGGTGAAGTGATTCCGGAAGAACATCCGCCAAGCTATTGATTGACAAGCCGGAAGTATTGGATGCCAGGATCGCGTGCGGGGCCACGTGGGCCTCGATGCGGTCGTACAGGGCCTTCTTCCAGTCCATGCGTTCGGCGATGGCCTCGATGATCAGGTCGCAGCCGGCCAGCAGGTCCAGGTGCTGGTCGTAATTGGCCGGCGTGATCGCGGCGGCCAGGGCCTTGCTTGCCAGCGGGGCGGGCGAGAGCTTGCCCAGGTTGGCGATGGCCTTGTCGACGATGCCGTTGGGCGGACCCTCCTTGGCGGGAAGGTCGAACAGGATGGTGTCGACGCCGGCGTTGACGAGGTGGGCGGCGATCTGCGCGCCCATCACGCCGGCGCCGAGCACGGCCACCTTGCGGATGCGAAGTTGCGGCATGGGGGTCACTCCGTGGGGATTCGAAACGCTGGAAACGGACTCAGCCGGCGGCGCGCAGGCCGGCGGCGGCGAAGCGGATCAGGGCCTGGGCGGCCTTCTCGCAATGGGCTTTCTCGGACACGCCGGCCGGGCGCTTGATCAGGCCGAAATCCGCCATCGCGTAGGTCAGGGCGCCGGCCGTGAAGTCCAGGCGCCAGTAGAGGTCTTCCTTGGCCAGCCCGGGCAGGGCCTGGCCGATCGCCTTGGCGAACTCGCGCAGCACGTGGCCGTAGTTGTCCGAGAGGAACTTGCGCAGCCGGTCGTTCTTCTCGGCGAAGGCCCGGGCCAGCACCCGCACGAAGGCCGAGCCGCCGTGGCGGTCGATGGTCAGGGCCAGGGGGGGCTCGATGAAGGCCGCCAGGATCGCCTCGAGGTCGCCGGGCTGGCGTTCCTGGGCCTGGCGGAGCAGGGCCAGCCGGCGCTCGCTCATCTCGTCCATGCGGCGCCGGAAGACCTCGTTGACCAGGTTTTCCTTGCTGCCGAAGTGGTAGTTCACCGCCGCGATGTTGACGTCGGCCCGGCTGGTGACCTGGCGCAGCGAGGTGCCCGCGAAGCCGTGCTGGGCGAACAGTTCCTCGGCGGCGCCGAGGATGCGCTCCTTGGTGTTGAAGTGGGTCGTCGTCATGGCCTGCCAGCGCTCGATTCAAACGGGTGTTGGCGGACTATACGCCGGCCGGCGCCGCCGTCAAATGCCCAATTGAAACCAACGCAGGAACGAGGGCCCGGGACGGAGCGTGAGGGCGGGGTGGGGGATGCTTCTGGAATTGTTCACGGAAATGCGCTAAACCCTCGTTCGGGCGAGGGTTTCGTGCTAGATTGCGCGGCTCCCGAACCCCCTCAACCACGGAGTTTCACCATGGCGCTGGAGCGCACCATTTCCATCATCAAGCCCGACGCGGTCGCCAAGAACGTCATCGGCGAGATCTACGCCCGTTTCGAGAAGGCCGGCCTGAAGGTCGTCGCGGCGAAGATGAAGCACCTCTCGCGCAAGGAAGCCGAGGGCTTCTACGCCGTGCACCGCGAGCGCCCGTTCTTCAACGCCCTGGTCGAGTTCATGATCTCCGGCCCGGTGATGATCCAGGTGCTGGAAGGCGAGAACGCCGTGCTCAGGAACCGCGAGCTGATGGGCGCCACCAACCCCAAGGACGCCGCGCCGGGCACCATCCGCGCCGATTTCGCCCAGTCCATCGACGCCAACGCCGTGCACGGCTCGGACAGCCTGGAGAATGCCGCCATCGAGACGGCCTACTTCTTCGCCGCCACCGAACTCTGCCCGCGCTGAGCCAGGCACCGACGTGATCGAGACCGCCGACAAGTCCATCCCGCTGCAGGTTGCGCCGGCCGAGGCCGGCCCGGCCCGGGTGAACCTGCTCGATCTCGATCGCGCCGGCATGGAGCGCTTCTTCGACGAGGTCCTCGGCGAGAAGCGCTTCCGTGCCCACCAGGTGATGAAGTGGATCTACCACCAGCACGTCACCGACTTTTCCCAGATGACCGACGTGGGCAAGGCGCTGCGCGCCAAGCTCGAGGCGAGCGCCGAGATCCGTCCGCCCAACGTCCTGTTCGACAAGCCCAGCGCCGACGGCACCCACAAGTGGCTGCTGGGCATGGACGCGGGCAATGCCATCGAGGCCGTGTTCATCCCCGACAAGGGCCGCGGCACGCTGTGCGTGTCCAGCCAGGTCGGCTGCGGCCTGAACTGCCAGTTCTGCTCCACCGCCACGCAGGGCTTCAACCGCAACCTCAGCACCGCCGAGATCATCGGCCAGGTGTGGGTGGCCTCGAAGCACCTGGGCAACAAGACCCATCTCAACCGCAAGCTCACCAACGTGGTGATGATGGGCATGGGCGAACCGCTGTTGAACTTCGACAACGTGCTGCGCGCCATGAGCCTGATGCGCGACGACCTCGGCTTCGGCCTGGCTAACAAGCGCGTCACCCTGTCCACCTCCGGCCTGGTGCCGATGATCGACCGGCTGGCGGTCGAGAGCGACGTCGCCCTGGCCGTGTCGCTGCACGCGCCCAACGACGCGCTGCGCACCGAGCTGATCCCGCTCAACAAGAAGTATCCGGTGGCCGAGCTGATGGCGGCCTGCGTGCGCTACCTGCGCCACAAGAAGAAGGGCGACTCGATCACCTTCGAGTACACCCTGATGCGCGGCGTCAACGACTCCCCGGCCACCGCCCGCGAACTGGCGAAGCTGATGAAGTCGTTCTCGAACCAGATGCAGTACGCCGACGCGGCCAAGGTGAACCTGATCCCCTTCAACCCCTTCCCGGGCACGCGCTTCGAGCGCAGCGGGGAAGCGGAGATCCGCGCCTTCCAGAAGATCCTGCTCGACGCCGGCGTGCTGACGATGGTGCGCCGGACCCGCGGCGACGACATCGACGCCGCCTGCGGCCAGCTCAAGGGGCAGGTGATGGACCGCACCCGCCGCCAGTCCGAATTCAAGCGCAAGCTCGAACAACAGGGAGTGTCCGATGCCGCGTAAGCCCCTGCGTTGGATCGCCCTGACCACGGCCGCGCTGCTGGCGGCCTGCGCCGGCACGGGCGGCGGCGGCACCGAGGGCGGCGGCATCCGGCCCAGCGAAATGAGCAACGTCGGCCAGTCCAACCTGCGCCTGGCCTACAGCTACCTCAATTCCGGCAAGTTCGACCTGGCCCTGGACCGCGCCAAACGCGGCCTGCGCGCCGATCCGGATTCTCCCGACCTGTACGTGGCCCTGGGCATGATCCACGCCCGCATCGGCGACCCCGCCCAGGCCGGTTCGAACTATGCCCGCGCCGCGCGCCTGGGCGGCGACCGCGGCGACATCCTCAACGTGCATGCGGTCTGGCTGTGCGAGCAGGGCCAGCGGGCCGAGGCCAATGCGCTGTTCGACCGCGCGGTGAAGGACCTGCTCAACCGCGAGCGCGGCAAGACCCTGTACAACGCCGCGCTGTGCGCGCACCAGGCCGGCGACCGCGCCAAGGCCGAGGCGCTGCTGCGCCAGGCCCTGGAGATCGCGCCGGAAGATCCGGTGGCGCTGGCGCTGATGGCGCGCCTGCAGTTGGAACAGGGCAATGCGCTGGGCGCACGCGCCTTCCTGCAGCGGCGCGAGGCCGTGGGTGAATCCACCCCGGAGCTGCTCGAGCTCGGGGCCCGGATCGAGGAAGCCGCCGGCGACGCCGCCGCTGCCGCCCGCTATCGCAAGCAGATGCAGGACCAGTTCCCGGATTCCACGCCGAACGCGACGGAGGGGTCGCGCCAGCCATGACCGAATACGCCAGCCAAGCGCCGCTGTTCGACGAGCCCATCGGGCTGCAGCTCACCCGGGCGCGCCAGAAGAACGGCCTGAGCACCGAGCAGGTCGGCCAGCAGCTCAAGCTGCCGATCGCCATCGTCGACGCCATGGAGCGCGAGGATTGGCAACGCCTGGGTGCTCCGCTGTACGTGCGCAGCTACCTGGGCAGCTACCTGCGCCTG
Source organism: Arenimonas sp. (assembly GCA_041919875.1). GTDB lineage: Bacteria > Pseudomonadota > Gammaproteobacteria > Xanthomonadales > Xanthomonadaceae > Arenimonas. The sequence goes on along the minus strand of JAYRTA010000017.1, from coordinate 805 downwards.
CTGGGTCTGCCGGCCGAACTGGCCGAGCGCGTCGCCTCCGGCGCCTCGTCCCCGCGCCTGGTGAGCATGGCCTCGCGTTCGCGCATGCGGCACACCTTCGACCGCAGCCTTCGCAACCTCGTCTACCTGGTGATGACCGCCGTGCTGGTGGTGCCCGTGGTGCTGGTGGTGCGCCACTACCAGGCCGCCGACCGTCCGGCGAGCCTGACCCTGGAGCCCGAAGCCGTGCTGCGCGAGGCCGGCGCCCTTGACGACGGCGCCCTGGCCGGCCCGGCCGTGACGCCCCAGCCGGCCCTGGCCGACGCCGCGACGGCGGCGGTCGACGCGCCGGTGGCGTCCGCGCCCGCGGCCACCCCGGCCCCGTCGCGCCCCGATGCCGTGATGGCCTCGATCGTGCCCGCCGCGGCGACCGGCGATGGCCTGCTGCTCCGGTTCCGCGGCGAGAGCTGGGTGGACGTGGTGGACGCCCGGGGCCAGCGGATCGAGCGCGGCCTCGTGGCCGCCGGGCAGGAGCGCCGCTTCGGCCCCGGCCAGGCGGCCCGCATCACCCTGGGCAATGCCGATGCGGTGGAGGTGTTCGCCGGCGGCCGCGCGGTCGACCTGGCGCCCTTCCGTTCGGCGAACGTTGCACGCTTTGCGGTATCCTCCAGCGGCGAGATCGAGACCTCCGGCCAGTACGCGGCCCGGGGTCCGGTGACCCCACCACCCGCCCGTGCCGACGCCGGGCCCCAAGAAGTGATCCATGGACCAGATCGACGAACACGAACAGGGCGAACGCGTTCGCGCCTGGTTGAAGAACAACGGC
>JAYRTA010000016.1:0-12293 GCA_041919875.1 Arenimonas sp. | reverse complement strand
CCTGCCGGGGATGCCGGCCGAGCGATTGCCGCTGGCGCTGGCGCCCGTGTTCGCCTTGCCCGAGGCGGGCGCCGTGGTCGGCGCCGGTGCCCGCGCGGCCGGCGGACAGGCCGCGCTCGGGTTGCTCGTCGCCTGGGGACTCGGCGTGGCGGCGACCGCCGCGCTGTTCGTGGCCCGGCAGCGATGCTTCGAGCGCGGCCTCGCCCGCGGCGCGTCGCCCGCCGTACCGGCCGTCGTCGGTCTCTGGCGCCCGCGCCTGCTGCTGCCGGACGATTTCCACCAGCGCTACACCGCGCGCGAACAGGCGCTGGTGATCGAACACGAACACCAACACCTGCGCCGCGGCGACCTGCCCGCGCTGGCGCTGTGCGCCGTGCTGCGCGCGCTGTTCTGGTTCAACCCCCTGGTGCACCTGGCCGCCGCGCGCCTGCGCCAGGACCAGGAACTGGCCTGCGACGCCGCCGTGCTCGCCCGCCACCCCCAGGATCGCCGTGCGTACGGCGAAGCGATGCTCAAGACCGATCTGGCCGGCGTCGGGGCCCCCGTCGGCTGCCACTGGCAATCCTGCCAATCCCTCAAGGAGAGACTGAAGATGCTCAAGCACCCTGCTCCGGGCCCCCTGCGCCGCCGCGCCGGCCTGGCCCTGGTCGCGGCCGCCGCCGCCGCGGCCACCGTCGCCGCCTGGGCCGGCCCGTCCGGCCAAACCGCGCCCGCGCCCACGCCGCACCTGCAGCAGGTCGGCGGCGTGGACGTGCTCACCGCGCCTACCTACCCGCCCGAGGCCCTCGCCGCGAAGATCGAGGGCAAGGTGATGCTGGAAGTGTTCGTCGGCGACGACGGCCGCGTGCAGCAGGCGAAGGTCGTGTCCGCCTCGCCGGCCGGCGTGTTCGACCAGGCCGCGCTGGCCGCCGCGCAGCAGTGGCGGTTCAGCGCCGGCAGCCGCACCTCCACCGGCGAGCCCGTGCGCGGCTGGGTGAAGATCCCCGTGTGGTTCTCGCCCGACGACCAGATGCCCGACGTCGAGGACACGGCGCCGCCGGCCGACGCCTGAGGCGCCATCCGGACCGGCGGCGACGGGCCGCCGGTTCCGGCACAATGGCCGGCCTTCCGCCGTGCCCGCCCCCGCCCGTCCCGATGTCCGCCGACGCCCCGCAGCACACGCCGCTGATGAAGCAGTTCTTCGCCGCCAAGGCGGAGCATCCGGACATCCTGCTGTTCTTCCGGATGGGCGACTTCTACGAGCTGTTCTACGACGACGCCCGCAAGGCCGCGCGCCTGCTCGACATCACCCTCACCCAGCGCGGCAGCTCCGGCGGCGCGCCGATCCCGATGGCGGGGGTGCCGGTCCATGCCTCCGAAGGCTACCTGGCGCGACTGGTGGCGCTGGGCGAATCGGTGGCGATCTGCGAGCAGATCGGCGACCCGGCCCTGGCCAAGGGCCTGGTCGAACGCAAGGTCGTGCGCATCGTCACGCCGGGCACGGTCACCGACGAAGCCCTGCTGCAGGAACGCCGCGACACCCTGCTGCTGGCCGTCAGCCGCGGCCGTTCCGGCTTCGGCCTGGCCTGGGCCGACCTGGCGGGCGGCCGCTTCCTGGTCAGCGAAGTGGCGAACGAGGACCAGCTCGCGGCGGAAGTGGCGCGCCTGGACCCGGCCGAAACCCTGCTGCCCGACGAAGATGGCTGGCCGGCCTTCCTCGCTTCCCTGCCCGGCTTGCGGCGCCGCCCGCCCTGGGGCTTCGACGCCGAGGCGTGCCGGCGCCAGCTGCTGCGCTTCTTCGGGCTGCACGACCTGGGCGCCTTCGGATTGGAGGATCGCCCGCTGGCCACCGGTGCCGCGGGCGCGCTGCTGGCTTACGTCGAGGAAACCCAGAAGCAGCGCCTGCCGCACCTGAGCTCGATCGCCTTCGAATCGGCCGACGACGGCATCGCGCTCAACGCCGCCACCCGCCGCCACCTCGAGCTCGACAGCCGCACCGACGGCCGGGTCGAGCACACCCTGCTGGGCGTGCTAGACGCCAGCGTGACCCCGATGGGCGGGCGCCTGCTGCGCCGCTGGCTCAACCGCCCGTTGCGCGACCGGCGGGTGCTGGGCGAGCGCCACCATGCCGTGGCCGCCTTCATCGGGTCGGGCGCGCACGAGCGCCTGCGCGAGGCCTTCCGCGGGCTCGGCGACGCCGAACGCATCCTCTCGCGCGTGGCCCTGCGCTCGGCCCGCCCGCGCGACCTGTCCACCCTGCGCGATGCCCTCGCCGCCCTGCCCCGCCTGCGCGAAACGCTGGCGGCGCTGGATTCGCCGCGCCTGCAGGCGCTGTCGGCGGAACTGGGCGAACACGGCGACACCGCCGACCTGCTCCTGCGCGCGGTCGTGGCGGGCCCGCCGGTGCTGCTGCGCGACGGCGGCGTCATCGCCGAGGGCTACGACGCCGAACTCGACGAGCTGCGCCTGCTCTCCACGCACGCCGACCAGTTCCTGGTGGACCTGGAAGCGCGCGAGAAGGCCGCCACGGGCATCCCGACCCTCAAGGTCGGCTACAACCGCGTGCATGGCTACTACATCGAAATCAGCAAGGGCCAGGCCGACCGCGCGCCCACGCATTACACCCGCCGCCAGACGCTGACCGGCGCCGAGCGCTACATCACCGAGGAACTCAAGGCCTTCGAGGACAAGGTGCTCAGCGCGCGCGAGCGCTCGCTGGCGCGGGAGAAGGGCCTGTACGAAGACCTGCTGGACGCGCTCAACGCCCGCCTCGAACCCCTCAAGCGCTGCGCCGCCGCGCTGGCGGAACTGGACGTGCTGGCCGCGTTCGCCGAACGCGCCCTGGCCCTGGACTGGTCGCGCCCGGAACTGGTGGAGGCCCCGGGCCTGCACATCGAACGCGGCCGCCATCCGGTGGTCGAAGCGGTGCGCAGCGAGCCCTTCGAACCCAACGACCTCGTGCTCGACCCGTCCCGCCGCATGCTGGTGATCACCGGCCCGAACATGGGCGGCAAGAGCACCTACATGCGCCAGAACGCGCTGATCGTGCTGCTGGCGCACATCGGCAGCTTCGTGCCGGCGGCGCGCGCGGTGATCGGGCCCGTCGACCGCGTGCTCACCCGCATCGGCGCCGGCGACGACCTCGCGCGCGGCCAGTCCACCTTCATGGTCGAGATGGCCGAGACCAGCTACATCCTCCACCACGCGACCGCCCACTCGCTGGTGCTGATGGACGAGATCGGCCGCGGCACCTCCACCTACGACGGCCTGGCCCTGGCCGAGGCCTGCGCCCGCCACCTGGCCCAGGCCAATCGCGCCTACACCCTGTTCGCCACCCACTACTTCGAACTCACCGCGCTGGCCGAGCCCGGCAGCGGCATCGCCAACGTGCACCTGGACGCGGTCGAACACGGCGAACGCCTGGTGTTCATGCACGCCGTGAAGGATGGCCCGGCCAACCGCAGCTTCGGCCTGCAGGTGGCGGCGCTGGCGGGCCTGCCGCGGGCGGTGGTGGACCAGGCCCGGCGCACGCTGGAGCAGTTGGAGCAGCGCGGCGCGCCGCAGGCGGTGGCGCGCATGAGCCCGGCGGCGCTGGATTCGCCGCAGCAGTTCGGCCTGTTCGCGCCCGCGACGTCGCCGGCCCAGGAAGCCCTGGCGGCGATCGATCCGGACGAGCTCACGCCCAAGCAGGCGCTCGAGGCGCTGTATCGCCTCAAATCCATGGGCTGAGGCCGGCCTCGCCGCGACGCGGCGGCCTGATCTGCTAGCGTTGCCCTCCCCGACCCCGTCGTCCCGGAGCACACGCATGCGATCCCGAGCCCTCGTCCTGGCGCCCCTGCTGCTGTCCGCCGCGCTGTCCGCGCAGGCGCAGACGGTGATCGTGCAGGCCGGGCAGCTGCTGGACCGGCCGGGCCAGGCGCCCCGTGGCGCCGCGACCCTGCTCATCCGCGACGGCAAGGTCGACCAGGTGCGCGATGGCCATCTCGACGCCGCCGCCCTCGGCGCGCCCGCCGACACCCGGGTGGTGGACCTGCGCGACCACTTCGTGTTGCCCGGCCTGATCGACAGCCACGTCCACCTGACCAACGACCTCGGCGGCGTCGCCGGCCAGCTGGCGGCGGTGCAGCGCAGCCAGTCCGACAACGCGCTGGAAGCCGCGGTCAACGCCCGCAAGACCCTGCTGGCCGGCTTCACCACGGTACGCAACCTCGGCGACGGCGACGGCGAGATCCGCGCCCTGCGCGACGCGATCAACGCCGGCAAGCTGCCCGGGCCGCGCATCCTCACCGCCAACGCTTCGATCTCGGCCACGGCCGGCCATGGCGACCCGACCCTGGGCTACCGGGTCGAGCTGCATCCGGCCCTGGACACCGCGGAGAACACCTGCAACGGGGTCGAATCGTGCCGGCACGCAGTGCGCCGCCAGGTCGCCCAGGGTGCCGACGTGATCAAGCTGCTGATCACCGGCGGCGTCAACAGCCGCATCGGCGCCGGCCTGGGCGCGCAGATGTTCGAGGACGAGGCGCGCGCGGTGGTGGAGACCGCGAAGATGTACGGCAAGAAGGTCGCGGTGCACGCCCATGGCGCCGACGGCATCAACCTGGCCTTGCGCCTGGGCGTGGACTCGATCGAACACGGCACCCTGCTCGATGCCGACAGCCTGCGCCTGTTCCGCCAGAGCGGCGCCTACTACGTGCCCACCCTGTCCACGGTCAACGGCTACCGCGAACGGCTGGCGGCCAACCCCGAGGCCTACACCGGCGAGGTCCTGGCCAAGATCCGCTGGCGCATCGACATCACCGGCAAGGCGCTCGAGCAGGCGGTGCCGGCCGGCGTCCGCATCGCCTTCGGCACCGACGCGGGCGTCAGCCTGCATGGCCGCAACGCCGACGAGTTCGAACTGCTGGTCGCGCACGGCATGAGCCCGGCCCAGGCCATTGTCGCGGCCACCACGAATGCCGCCGACCTGCTGGGCCTGGGCGCCAGCGTCGGCAGCCTGGAACCGGGCAAGCAGGCCGACCTGATCGCCGTGCGCGGCGACCCGCTCCAGGACGTGACCGCCCTCACGGGGGTCGACTGGGTGATGAAGGGCGGCGAGGTGCACGCGCGCTGAGCGCGCGGCCTGCCGCGCGACGCCGATCAGAGCGCGTCGAGATCGCCCAGGGCCTGGATCAGCCGGCGCGCGCGTTTGTCGGGCTTGCCCGCGGGAGGGCGATAACCGGCCACCGCGGCCCGACGTTGCGCGGCCGCGGCCTCCCGGGCCTCCCGCGAGGCCTGGGATTCGCGATACAGCGCCTGTGCCACGCTTGCCGGCCCGCGACGCGCGGCCAGGGCCAGCACCTCGACGTCGAACACGTCCTCGCCCCGGCGCACGCGCAGGTGCTCGCCCGGGCGAACGGCGCGCGACGGCTTGGCGTCCTGGCCATCGACCTGCACCTTGCCGGCGGCGATGGCCACCTTCGCCAGCGCTCGCGTCTTGAAGAAGCGCGCGGCCCATAGCCAGGCATCCAGGCGCACCGCCCCGCCATCGGCGTCAGTCACCCGGCACCCCCGCGCCGTATTCGGCATCCAGGCGCCGGACGAGGGCCTCGATGCGCGGCGAGGCCAGGCCGCCGAAACGCGCATCGATCGACTGCAGGCGTTCGGCCGCGTCGGCGTGGCGTCCCGCCTCGAGGGACTCCTGGGCCGCATCGAGTTCGTCGGAAACCCGTTGCAGCAGGTCGGCCCGGCAGGCGTCGTCCGCGTCGGTAGGCGTGACCGGCACCTCCATCGCGTCCATGGCCTGGGCCAGGTAACGCCCATACGGCATTTCGTGCCCCACCCGGGGTGGAAGCACCAGGGTGACGCCGGCGACGCAGTAGGCCTCGAAACTTTCGCGCGTGCGCCCGTCCTTGCCGCGGTTGGGTCCGTCTTCCCGGCCGGTGGCGATCACGATCCGGGTGTGCGTCTGGAAGCGCTCCATCAGTTCCGGCGGCGGCGGCGAGTAGCCGTGCTGGCCGATCGGATCGCTGCCGCCGACCAGCATCACGGAGGAGAACAGGTCCGGGAATCCGCTCGCGAGGCGCAGCGCGACCCGGCTTCCGCCGGAGAAACCCGATACATGGATCCGGGCCGGATCCACCGGATGGTTCGCGACCACGTGGGCCAGGCCATGCAGCGCCAGGGGCACGCGCCGGCGATACACGTTCTGGTCGTTGCCCGAGGCGTAGGCGGCGATGTAGATGAAGCCGCGCAGGTCGAGTTCGCGGCGGAAATCGGACGTGAGCGGGAAATGGTGCTGGGGCGCGACGAACACCATCACGCCATAGCCGCCCGGGGGGCGAGTGGAAGGCAGGACGATCTCGTAGCGTTCGGCGCCCGGGTCGACATCGTGCTCGCGCACCGCCACGTCGTGCGCCTGCATGTAGCGCAGCAGGCGGTCATGCGTGACCGGGCCCATCAGGCGCCGGGAGATCTCCAGCGCGCGTGCATGGTCGGACGTTTCGGCGAGGGCCACGCCGGCGTCCGCGGCGGCGGCCGGCGGCGGCGCCCCGGCGATCACCAGGGCCAGCAGGCCAGCAAACGGCAGGGGGTTTCGCATGGCCCCAGCCTAATTCGGCCACGGGGGCCGGCGCCAGTTGCGTGGGACGAATGCAGAACGGCCGCCCGGGGGCGGCCGTTCGTTCGCGGATCACGCGGGGGACTCAGTCCTCATTGCGCGCCGCCAGGTCCTCGCGGATGCGGGCCTTCTTGCCCTCGAGGCCGCGCAGGTAATACAGCTTGGCCTGGCGCACCTTGCCGCGGCGCTTGACCACGACCGAGTCGATGATCGAGCTGTGGGTCTGGAAGACGCGCTCGACGCCGAAGCCGTGCGAGATCTTGCGCACGGTGAAGGAGGAGTTCAGGCCGGCGCTCTTGATCGCGATGACCACGCCTTCGTAGGCCTGGACGCGCTCGCGGTTGCCTTCCTTGACCTTGACGTTGACGACGACGGTGTCGCCCTGGCCGAAGGACGGCAGCTCGCGCTTGATCTGCTCGGACTCGAACTGCTGCAGCAGCTTGTTGATGCTCATGATGGGACGCCTCTGATGGTTGTTATGGTGCGTGCCAGAGGCCCGGTGCCCGTGCTTGGCTCATGGAAAGCGCGGCAGTATATCCGCCAAGTGCTTGAAAAGGAAGGGCTAGGCCGTCCCGTCCGGGCCCGCCCGCCACTGCGCGATGAAGGCCTCGAGCAGGGCCCGGTCCGCCCGGGACAGGACCGCCCGGGCCAGCAGGTCGGGGCGGCGCAGCCAGGTCCGGCCCAGGCTTTGCTGGCGGCGCCAGCGGGCGATCGCGGCGTGGTCGCCCGAAAGCAGCACGGCCGGCACGCCCTCGGTGCCCAGCGTTTCCGACCGGGTGTAATGCGGGCAATCCAGCAGGCTGTCCTCGAAGCTGTCCTGGGCCGCGGACTGGGCGTCGTTCAGGGCCCCGTCCTGCAGCCGTCCGACGGCATCGATGACCACGGCGGCACCCAGTTCGCCGCCCGAGAGCACGTAATCGCCGATGGACAGCTCCTCGTCCACGTGCCGCTGGATGAAGCGCTCGTCCAGGCCCTCGTAGCGGCCGCAAAGCAGCACGAGGCGCGGCCGGGCCGCCAGGTCGCGGACCCGCGCCTGGTCCAGGGGGCGGCCCTGGGGACTGAGCAGGATGACCGGGGCCGGGATCGGGTCGGCCGCCCGCACCGCCGCCAGGCAGGCCGCCAGCGGCTCGGCCAGCATGAGCATGCCGGGACCGCCGCCGAAGGGGCGCTCGTCGACCCGGCGGTAGTTGTCGGTGGCGTAGTCGCGCGGGTTCCAGGCGTGCACCGACAGCAGGCCGCGCTCCCGCGCCCGGCCGACCACGCCCAGCGAGGCGCTGGCCTGGATGAACTCGGGGAACAGGGTCAGGACGTCGATGCGCACGCGCTCAGAACTCCGGGTCCCAGTCCACCGTGATGCGGCGGCCTTCGAGATCGACCGAGGCGACGTACTGGTCCATCACGAAGGGCAGCAGCCGCTCGCGTTCGCCGGCGACGACCATCACGGGATTGGCGCCGGTATCGAACAGGTGCGAAACGGTACCGAGGCGCACGCCCTCGAGCGTGACCACCTCCAGGCCCTCCAGGTCCACCCAGTAGTACTGGCCTGGACGCGGCGGCGGCAGCCGGTCGCGCGGGACCCACAGCTCGGCGCCGGACAAGGCCTCGGCCTGGTCCCGGTCGCTGACGTCCGGGAAGGTGGCGACCAGGTGCTTGCCGGTGTCGCGGCCGCGCACGCCGGAGACCTCGCGCTCGGCCGCGCCGACGCGAAGGATCCAGGGCTGGTACTTGAAGATGGCGCTGCGCGGCTCGGTCCAGGACACGAGCCGGAGTTCGCCGCGGACGCCGAAGGCGCCGGCGACCCTGCCCAGCAGGATGCGGCGCCCTTCACTCATCGGTCAGCGGCGCCCCGCGCGAGGCGGGGCGACAGCCTCAGGCCGAAGCCTGGGCCGAGACTTCCTTCACCAGGGCGCGGACCTTGTCGGTCAGCTGCGCGCCATGGGACACCCAGTGGTCAACGCGCGCGGTGTCGAGTTCGACGCGCTTCTCGTTGCCCTGGGCGACCGGGTTGTAATAGCCCAGGCGCTCGATCGAACGGCCGTCGCGCTTGTTGCGCTGGTCGGTGACGATGATGTGGTAGAAGGGGCGCTTCTTGGCGCCGCCGCGGGTCAGACGGATCTTGACCATTTAGGTTTGCTCTGCGGTTCTGTGACAGGAAATCCGGCGGGTGACCCGGCCGGGGAGCCGCGCATTGTAAGCCCTTGTGTGGCCGAAAGATACCCCGGGACGGCCAGCGTCCCGCGGGGCGCCCGCCCGGCTCAGCGGCCGGGGAACCGGCCCGGGAAACCCCCGCCCATCATGCCCTTCATGCCCCGCAGCAGGCCCTTCATGCCGCCCTGGGACAGCTTGGACATCATCTTTTCCATCTGCTGGTACTGCTTGAGCAGTTTGTTCACGTCGGCCGGGGTGGTGCCCGAGCCGCGGGCCACGCGGGCCCGGCGCGAGCCATTGAGCAGGCCCGGGTTGCGCCGCTCCTTGCGGGTCATGGAGTTGATGATGGCCACCATGCGCGGCACTTCCTTGCCGGTGACCTGGCTCTTGACGTGGTCGGGCACCTGGCCCATGCCCGGCAGCTTGTCCATCAGGCCCGACAGGCCGCCCATGTTCTGCATCTGCTCGAGCTGGTCGCGCATGTCGTCGAGGTCGAACTTCTTGCCCTTCTGGACCTTCTCGGCCAGCCGGGCGGCCTTGTCCCGGTCCACCTGCTGCTCGACCTGCTCGACCAGGCTGAGCACGTCGCCCATGTCCAGGATGCGGCTGGCGGCGCGGTCGGGGTGGAACACGTCCAGGCCGTCGGGCTTCTCGCCGACGCCGACGAACTTGATCGGCTTGCCGGTGATGTAGCGCACGCTCAGCGCGGCGCCGCCGCGGGCGTCGCCATCGGTCTTGGTCAGTACCACGCCGGTCAGGGGCAGCGCCTCGGCGAAGGCCTTGGCGGTGTTGGCGGCGTCCTGGCCGGTCATGGCGTCGACGACGAACAGGGTCTCGACCGGGTTGACCGCGGCGTGCAGGGCCTGGATCTCGGCCATCATCGCCTCGTCGATGGCGAGGCGGCCGGCGGTGTCCACCAGCAGCACGTCCACGAAGCTCCTGCGCGCGTCGTCGATGGCGGCGCGCACGATGTCCCCGGGCTTCTGGTCGGCGCGGGAGGGGAAGAACAGCACGTCCACCTGCTTGGCCAGCGTCTCGAGCTGGGCGATCGCGGCCGGCCGGTAGACGTCGGCCGACACCACCATCACCTTTTTCTTCTTCTTTTCCTTCAGGTGCTTGGCGAGCTTGCCGACCGTGGTGGTCTTGCCCGCACCCTGCAGGCCGGCCATCAGGATCACCGCCGGCGCCGGCACGTTGAGGTTGAGCTCGGCGGCGGCCGAGCCCATCACCGCGGCCAGTTCGTCGCGGACCACCTTGATCAGGGCCTGGCCGGGCGTGAGGCTGGTCAGCACTTCCTGGCCGACCGCCCGCGCCTTGATTCGCTCGATCAGGGCCGACACCACCGGCAGGGCGACATCGGCCTCCAGCAGGGCCACGCGCACGTCGCGGGTGGCCTCGCGGATGTTCTCCTCGGTCAGGCGGCCCCGGCCGCGCAGCTTCTGGAGGGTGCCGGTCAGGCGCTGGGTCAGCGACTCGAACATGGTGGGTATCGTGGTGCGAAGAGGGGCGCGGAGTATACCGCGCGCCTGCGCCGTCCCCGTCCGTGTCGAGAACGGTTCTCACCTGAACGGGGCTGTGCGAGACTCGCGCCATGCCCACCCTCCTCGCCGGCCTCGCGGCCTTCGTCCTGTACCTGCTGGCCGGCCACCTGCTGGCGCGCCGCGCCGTGCGCGAAGACCCCACCGGGCCGGGCCGCTGGATGCTGGCGGCCCTGCCGGCGGTGCTGCTGCACGCCGCCCTGCACGCCTGGGCCTGGCGCACGATCGGCGGGCCGGAACTGCATTTCTATTCCGCGCTGTCCCTGGTGGGCCTGGGCATGGCCGCCCTCACCCTCAGCCTGGGCACGGCCCAGCGCATCGAGGCCCTGGGCATCGTGGTGTTCCCGCTGGCCGGCCTGGTGCTGATGCCCTACGTGCTGGCCGGCGGCGCGCGCCCGCCCGGCGCGCTCGACTGGCCGCTCAAGGTCCATGCCCTGCTGGCCCTGCTGGCCTACGCCACCCTGGCGGTGGCGACCCTGCTGGCGCTGATGCTCTGGTTCCAGGACCGCGCCCTGCGCCAGCGCCAGCTCGGCGGCTGGCGCCGGATGCTGCCGCCGCTGACCCAGCTCGAAACCCTGCTGTTCCGCAGCCTCGGCGCCGGCTTCGTGCTGCTGGGCCTGGCCCTGCTCACCGGCGTGCTGTTCGTCGCCGACCTGTTCGCCCAGCACCTGATGCACAAGACGGTGCTCTCGCTGCTGTCCTGGGGCGTGCTGGCCCTGCTGCTGTTCGGCCGCTGGCGCTGGGGCTGGCGCGGCCCGCGCGCGGTGAAGCTGACCCTGCTGGCGATGGGCCTGCTGCTGCTCGCGTTCTTCGGCAGCAAGTTCGTGCTCGAACTGGTGCTGCAGCGGGCCTGAGGCCCGACCTCATCCGCGCGGCAGGCGCGCGGGATCGACCCGGCCGAACATCAGGTGGTCCTGCACCTCGCCGCCGCGCACGGCGCGGGCGCGCACCAGGCCCTCGCGCACGAAGCCGGCGGCTTCCACCACCCGCACCGAACCGGTGTTGCGCGGATTGACGTAGACCGTGAGCCGCGCCAGGTTCCAGTGCGCCATCACCCAGGGCACGAACACCTGCACCGCCGCGCCGACGATGCCGCGCCGCCAGTGCGCCTGCCCGAGCCAGTAACCCAGTTCGCCCGAATGCGCGAATTCGGCCTGCCCCCGGCGCACGCCGATGCCGCCGGCGGCCTCGCCGTCGACCTCGATCGCCCAGGCCTCGGGCGCATCGCCCTGGGATTCGATGACATCGAACCAGGCATCGGCATCCGCCGGCGTGTACGGATTCGGGAAGCGCAGCGAGAGGTAGCGCGCCACGTTCGGGTTGTCGGCGTGCCGGACCAGCGCATCGCGGTCGCCGCGGCGCCAGGGGCGGAGGCGGCCGAGGCCGAAATCGAGCTCGGGCGCAGCGTTCATTCGGCGGCCGCCTCCAGCGCGTCGGACAGGCGCTCGACGGCGACCACGTCGAGATCCTTGTAGGCGCCCTTCTTCGGCGCATTGGCGCGCGGCACGATGGCGCGGCGGAAGCCGTGGGTGGCGGCCTCCTTCAGGCGCTCCTCGCCGTTGGGCACCGGGCGGATCTCGCCGCTGAGGCCGACCTCGCCGAAGGCGATGAGCTTCTCCGGCAGCGGGCGGTCGCGCAGGGAGCTGAGCACCGCCAGCAGCACGGGCAAATCGGCCGCGGTTTCCTGCACGCGGATGCCGCCGACCACGTTCACGAACACGTCCTGGTCGCCGGTCACGATGCCGCCGTGGCGGTGCAGGACCGCCAGCAGCATGGCCAGGCGGTTCTGCTCCAGGCCGAGCGCGACGCGGCGCGGATTCGACAGCGGCGAGGCGTCCACCAGCGCCTGCACCTCCACCAGCAGCGGCCGCGTGCCTTCGCGCGTCACCATCACCGCGCTGCCCGGCTGGGCCGTGCTGCTGCCGCTGAGGAAGATCGCGGACGGGTTGGGCACCTCGCGCAGGCCCTTGTCGCCCATCGCGAACACGCCCAGTTCGTTCACCGCGCCGAAGCGGTTCTTGAAGGCGCGC
>JAYRTA010000015.1:0-12358 GCA_041919875.1 Arenimonas sp. | reverse complement strand
TGCGGCATCACCGACTGCATGAAGTCGCGCGCCTCGTCGTACATCTCGCGCGTGTCCACCAGGATCTCGCCCACGTCGGCGCGCAGGTAGTCGCGCAGGGCGCGGATGATCAGGCGCGATTCCTGGTAGATCAGGAAGGGCGCGGGCTTGCTCAGGGCGGCGTCGGTGATCGACTTCCACACCTGAAGCAGGTAGTCCAGGTCCCACTGCAGCTCGTCCGCGGCGCGGCCGACGCCGGCGGTGCGGATGATCACGCCCATGTCCTCGGGGATGGTCAGGGCGTCCATCGCTTCCTTGAGGGCGGCGCGGTCGTCGCCCTCCACCCGGCGCGAGACGCCGCCGGCGGTGGGCGAGTTGGGCATCAGCACCATGTAGCGGCCGGCCAGGGAGATGAACGTGGTCAGGGCGGCGCCCTTGTTGCCGCGCTCCTCCTTGTCCACCTGCACCACCACTTCCTGGCCTTCGCGCAGGAATTCCTTCAGGCCGGCCTTGTTCGGGTCGACGCCGGGCACGAAGTAGTCGCGGGAGATTTCCTTGAGCGGCAGGAAGCCGTGGCGTTCGCCGCCGTACTCCACGAAGGCCGCCTCGAGCGACGGCTCCAGCCGCACGATGCGGCCCTTGTAGATGTTGGACTTCTTCTGTTCCTTCGAGGGCTGCTCGATGTCGATGTCGTATAGGTTCTGGCCATCGACGATCGCCACGCGCAGTTCTTCGGCCTGCGTGGCATTGATCAGCATGCGCTTCATTGTTGGATTCCTCACGCGCTCGTACCGCGAGGAACGCCGGGGTCCGCGCCCGATGTTTCCGACCCGGGGCGCGATGCGCCGCCGGGCCTGGCAGGAACTTCCAGCGCTACGAGACCTTGGGCGTACCCACGGGAGCGCTTGTTGTATTTCTTGGGTCAGGGGGCCCGGGACGCGCCGTGCGCGACCCGGTGTTCGCGGCCCCTCGGGGACCGCGGCGATATCCGCCCGCCGTCGGCACCGGCTAACATGGTCACCCCCGTGGGGTGTGGTAGCGGTTCCTCGGGATTCGCGGGTGGGCGGCTTTCGGCCGACACCCCCAGCGAAATCAGGACGTTATCTCGCGAAGCGATTGTATAGGCGGAACCCCCATGGCGGCAAATGAGGTCTCCCACGGCGTGCGCCTGGTCCGGGTCCCGGACGACCGGGACGGCCAGCGGCTGGACAATTTCCTGCTGCTGCAGCTCAAGGGCGCCCCGCGCAGCCTGGTCTACAAGCTGGTGCGCAGCGGCCAGGTGCGGGTGAACGGCAAGCGGGCCAAGGCCGACACCCGGGTGGCCGGGGGCGACGAGGTCCGGATCCCGCCGGTGCGCCTGGGCGAGCCCGGGGAGGCCGTGCCCCCGCCCAAGGCCCTGCTCGAGCGCCTGGCGGCCAGCATCGTGTTCGAGGACAAGTGGCTGCTGGCCCTGAACAAGCCCAGCGGCCTGGCCACCCACGGCGGCAGCGGCATCCGGGTCGGGGCGATCGAGGCCCTGCGGGCCCTGCGGCCCGGCGAGCCCCTGGAGCTGGTGCACCGGCTCGACCGCGACACCTCGGGCGTGCTGCTGGTGGCCAAGAAGCGCTCGGCCCTGCTCGAACTGCAGGCCCTGATGCGGGCCGGCGAGGACGACGAGGGCCCGGGCAAGCGCTACCTGGCGCTGCTGGTGGGCCGGCTGCCGCAGGGCACGATGACCGTGGACGCGCCCCTGCAGAAATCGGTGCTGCAGGGCGGCGAGCGCATGGTGCGGGTGGACCCGGCCGGCAAGCCCTCGGTGAGCCATTTCACCGTGCTCGAGCGCAAGGGCGGGCACAGCTTCTGCGAGGTGCGCATCGAGACCGGGCGCACCCACCAGATCCGCGTGCATGCCGCGCACCTGGGTCACCCCGTGGCCGGCGACGAGAAGTACGGCGAGCGCGAGGCCAACAAGCGCCTGGCCGAGCAGGCCGGGCTCAAGCGCCTGTTCCTGCATGCGGCGTCCATCGAGTTCGCGCTCGAGGACGGCAAGCGGCCCTACCTGATCAATGCGCCGCTGGCGCCCGAGCTCACCGCCGTGCTCGACCGCCTGGGCTGAACCCGGGGCCGTTCAGGCCGCCTGGGCGGCGAGGCGTTCGGTCTTCGCAGCGCAGGTGAGATCGTTCTCGCTCAGGCCGCCGACGTCGTGGGTGGAAAAGCGCACCACCACGCGGTCGTAGTGCACGCCCAGGTCCGGATGATGGTCCTCGGCATGGGCGATCCAGGCCAGGGCATTCACGAAGGCCATCGTCCGGTGGTAGTCGGCGAAGCGGAAGGTCTTGGCCAGGGCGGCGCCGTCCTCGATCACGTTCCAGCCGGGCAGGGCGGGCAGCGCAGCGCGCACGGCGTCGGCGGAGAGCTTGTGCTCGGGGCCGTGCAGGGGGCGGCAGCGGCGGGCGGCGAGTTCTTCCGTGGTCATGACAGCGTTCCTCGGGGAGCAGGCCCGCAGTATAGGCAGGGGCGACTACAATGCGCGCCATGATCAACCTCACCGACAGCGCCCAGGCCTACTTCCGCCACCTGATGCAGAGCCAGGGCGAGGATGCCGTGGGCATCCGCCTGGCCGCCGCCCAACCCGGCACGCCCGCCGCCGATGCCAAGCTCTCCTTCTGCGACCACGGCGACCTGGTCGGCGACGAGTGGGCGATCGAGTGCGAAGGCTTCGTGCTGTATGTCGATGGCCCGAGCGTGCCTTACCTCGACGCCGCGCACATCGACTACACCCAGGACGCCACCGGCGGGCAGCTCACGATCCGCGCGCCGCGCATCAAGGGCCAGGCGCCGACGGGCGACGCCTCGCTGGTCGAGCGCGTGCGCTGGCTGATCGACAGCGAGATCAATCCGCAGCTGGCCGCGCATCGTGGCCATGTCTCGCTCGATTCGGTGGATGCCGATGGCGTGGTCTACCTGCGCTTCGGCGGCGGCTGCCACGGCTGCGGCATGGCCGATGTGACGCTCAAGCAGGGCATCGAGAAGACGCTCGTGGAGAAGGTGCCGGGCGTGACCGCGGTGCGCGATGCCACCGACCACAGCACGGGCCAGGCGCCCTACATTGCCCGCGGCTGAACCGCACGGCCGGGCCCGTCCCGGTTAACCGATTTTTTCCGGGGTGCCCTGGTAGGCTCTCGCCGCCTTCCCCATGGACCGGGTGCCTGTGACATCGGAACGTCCGCACGAACCCCTGGATGCGCTGGCCGCGTGGCGTGGCTGGCCGGCACCCGCGCCGGTTCCGGAGACCCCCTGGCTGTCGCGTCGCCAGCGCATCGGGCTGATGGCCGGCGTGCTCGCGGGGCATGCCCTGCTGGTCTGGATGCTGGACCTGGGCACGCGCATCCGGATCGATCCGCCGCCGCCGCGCGAGACCACACTGGTCTTCCTCGAACCTCCGCCGGCGCCCGTGCCGGAGCCGGAGCCGGAGCCGGTACCGATCCCGGAGCAGGTGCCCGAACCCGAACCGCCCCCGGCGCCACGGCCGCCCCCCCGAACCGCGCCGGCGCCGCCGCGCACCGGCGAGCGCCCGCTGCCCGCGGCCACGCGCCGGCGCCCGCCGGACACCTCGATGCAGGTCGTGGACGCACCTCCCCCGGAAACCCTGCAGTTGTTCCGGTCCGATGGTTCGGTGGAACTGCCCGACGAGGTCAAGCAGCAACTCGAGGACGTGCTGGCCGACGACCGGGCGTTTTCCTTCCAGTATCCGAACCTGATGAAGGGCGGAACATTCATGGAGCGGCAGCCGGCGCTCGTCTACGAAGCCACCGAGTTCGACCAGTATTGGCGGCCCAACCAGGACATCCTCACGGCCTTCCTGGAGCGCGCGGTCGAGGCGACGACGCAGACCATCGAGATCCCGGTCCCGGGCGACCCCGGCGCCAAACTTGTCTGCCAGGTGTCGGTGCTTGCGATGGGGGGCGGCTGCGGCGTCGTCCGCAACGACTTCGGTTATGTGGTGGGCCTGGACGACCCCGACACCCTCAGCCCCGAAGAGGCGAAGCAATGCAAGGCCTGGTGGGAGCAGATCGTCTCGGCCACCGAACAGGAGGGCTGGCGCCGCACCCGCGACCTCTACGAAAAGAGCTGCCGCAAGCCCCTGGCCAAGGCCCGGCCGCAACCGCGCTGAACAAAAGGAAAGGGCCCCGTGCGGGGCCCTTGTCCGGAGGCGCTGGCGCGGCGGCTCAGCGTTCCTTGATCTTGCTCAGGTCGTGCAGGGTGCCGGGCTGGCTGGCGTAGAACGCGGCGAGGTCGTTGATGTCCTCGTCGGTCAGCGGGGCGGCGAAGCCGGCCATGATCGGGTTCTTGCGCTCGCCCGAGCGGTAATCGCGCAGGGCCTTGGCGAGGTACTCCGGGTACTGGCCGGCCAGGCGCGGATAGGTATCGTCGAGCGATTCGTTGCCGGTCGGGCCGTGGCAGGAGGCGCAGGTCTTGGACTTCTCCTGGCCGGCGACGGCGTTGCCCTTCACGCCCGCGGCGAAGGCCGGGGCCGCGAAGGCGATCAGGAGGAGGGCGGCGGTGGCGCGGAAATTCATGGCGGAAGCCCTCACTTCGAGGCCGGCTTGAGGCTGGAGAGGTAGGCGGCGATGTCGGCGATCTGCTGCTCGGAGAAGCTCTCGGCCTGGGCCTGCATCGTCGGGTGCTTGCGGTCGCCGGCCTTGTAGGCCTTGAGCGCGGCGACCAGGTACTGCTCGTTCTGGCCACCCACCTTGGGGACCCGGTAGGTCGGGTAGGCGTTCTTGTAGTCCTCGATGCCGTGGCAGCCCGTGCAGGTATAGAACAGGACCTTGCCCGTCTCGGGGTCGCCCTTGGCAGCGGCGGGAAGGGCGGCCAGGGCAAGCGCCAGGCCGGCGGCGGACAACAGGATTCGCTTCATCAGGGGATTCCGGCGCGGGTGAGGGTCGGAGGAGTGTTAAACCAAAAGTATAGCCGCAGCATCCACGGGCAAGACAGGGGGCCGTCACGTGGCCGTCCCCGTGCGCCACGACAATGGCGCCCCCACTTCCGGCATATGCGTGAAATCGCCGGCCTGTTTACTGTTATACGCAACTACCACACCCGGCCAGAGCCGCACCCCCATGAAAAACACCCGCGCCCCCTTCCCGACCCGTGCCGCGGCTGGCCTGGTCCTGGCTGTCTCCCTTGCCCTGGCGGGCTGTGGTGGGGGCGACGGATCGGCCGGAGGCGGCAATGCCACGGCCGGTGCCGACGGCAAGAAGGAAGAGCAGAAAGTCCCGGCCGTGCCGGTCGAAGTGTCGCGGGTGGCCAAGCGGCCGATCTCGGCCAGTTACTCGGGGACCGCCAACCTGGAAGCGCCAGCCGAAGCCCAGGTGGTGGCCAAGACCTCGGGCGTCGTGCTGCAGGTGCTCGCCGAAGAGGGTGATCAGGTGCGCGCCGGCCAGACCCTGGCCCGCATCGACCCGGACCGCGCGCGTCTGGAAGTCGAGCGTACCGGTGCCGCCGTGCGCAAGCTGCAGAGCAATTTCGAGCGTGCGCAGGAGCTGGTGGCGTCCAAGCTCGTCAGCGCCGAATCGGTGGAGCAGATCCGGTTCGACCTCGAAGCCGCGCGCGCCAGCCACGACCTGGCCCGGCTCGAGCTGTCCTACACCAACATCGTCGCGCCCTTCGATGGCGTGGTGGCCCAGCGCATGGTGAAGACCGGCAATCTGGTCGCACTCAACGCGCCGGCCTTCCGGGTGGTGGATACGAGCCGGCTCGAGGCCGTGTTGAACGTGCCCGAGCGCGAGGTGGCCACGCTCCGCACCGGCATGCCGCTCCGCATGCTGGTCGACGCGATCCCCGGCACCGTCTTCGAAGGCCGCGTGGACCGCACCAGCCCGGTGGTCGACGCCGGCAGCGGCACCTTCCGCGTGGTGGCCGCGTTCGACGGCGGCACCGCGCTGCGCCCGGGCATGTTCGGCCGCATCGAGGTGGTCTACGACCAGCGCAAGGATGCCCTGACCATGCCGCGCATCGCCCTGCTCGAGAACGAAGGCGAGCCGGCGGTGTTCGTGGTGCGCGAGAACAAGGCCGTGCGCGTGCCGGTGCAGCTGGGCTATATCAACGGCGAGCTGGCGGAAGTGCGCGGTGGCCTGAGCGAAGGTGACGACGTGGTCACCGCCGGCAAGGTCGCCATCCGCGACGGCTCCGAGGTTGAAGTCATCAATGCCGCGCCCGTGGATGCGGGCGCCGGCGAGATCGCGCAGGCCGCCAAGGAATGAACATCGTCGAGTTCTCCACCCGCCGCCGGGTGACGGTGGCGATGGGTACGGTCACGCTGGTGTTGTTCGGCCTGATCGCGGCCTTCGGCCTGAAGGTCAACCTGCTGCCCGACCTGAGCTACCCGACCCTGACGGTGCGCACCGAGTACACCGGCGCCGCTCCTGCCGAGATCGAGACCCTGATCAGCGAGCCGGTGGAGGAAGCCGTCGGCGTGGTGAAGAACCTGCGCAAGCTGCGCTCGATCTCGCGCACCGGCCAGAGCGACGTGGTGCTCGAGTTCGCCTGGGGCACCGACATGGACCAGGCCAGCCTGGAGGTCCGCGACAAGCTGGAGATCCTCCGGCTGCCGCTGGAGGCCAAGCAGCCGGTGCTGCTGCGCTTCAATCCCTCCACCGAGCCGATCATGCGCCTGGTGCTGTCGGGAGACGGCGAAGCGCGCACCGGCAGCGAAGAAGCGGAACTGATGCGCCTGCGCCGCTACGCCGAGGACGAGTTGAAGAAGCGGCTCGAGCCGGTGGCCGGCGTCGCCGCGGTCAAGGTGGCGGGTGGCCTGGACGACGAGGTCCAGGTGCTGATCGACCAGGGCAAGCTGGCGCAGCTGAACCTCTCGGTGAGCCAGGTGATCGATCGCCTGCGCCTGGAGAACGTCAACGTATCCGGCGGCCGCATTGAAGAAGGGTCCCAGCGCTACCTCGTGCGCACGGTGAACCAGTTCACCGACCTGGACCAGATGCGTGCGCTGCTGGTGGCCAACGTGGACGGCGTGCCGGTGCGCCTGCGGGACATCGCCACCGTCAGCCAGGGCTACAAGGAGCGCGAGGCGATCATCCGCCTGGGCGCCCGCGAGGCGGTGGAGCTGGCGATCTACAAGGAAGGCGACGCCAATACGGTGGCCGTGGCCGAGGCCCTGCGGCGCGCGCTCGATCGCCTGAAGGCGGACCTGCCCCAGGGCGCCAAGCTCACCACCATCGAAGACCAGTCCATCTTCATCAACGCGGCCCTGTCGGAAGTGCGCTCCGAGGCGCTGATGGGCGGCGTGTTTGCGATCCTGCTGATCTTCTTCTTCCTGCGCGACGGTTGGAGCACTTTCGTCATCGGCCTGTCCTTGCCGGTGTCGATCATCGCGACCTTCTTCTTCATGTCGCAGCTGGGACTGAACCTCAATGTGATGTCCCTGGCCGGCCTCGCGCTCGCGACGGGCATGGTGGTGGACGATTCGATCGTGGTGCTGGAAAGCATCGCCAAGGCGCGGGAGCGCGGCCTGGGCGTGCTGGAGGCGGCCGTGGTGGGCACCCGCGAGGTCAGCATGGCCGTGGTGGCCTCGACCCTGACCACGGTGGCGGTGTTCTTCCCGCTGGTTTTCGTTGAGGGCGTGGCGGGCCAGTTGTTCAAGGACCAGGCGCTCACGGTCTCGATCGCGCTGATGATCTCGCTGGTGGTGTCGCTGACCCTGATCCCGATGCTGTCCTCGCTCAAGGCCCAGTCGCCGATGGCGTTCGCGGACGAGAGCGGCCGGGTGCGGCCGGTTTGGCGCGACGTGGTGGCGCACCTGATCGACGTCGCCGGGCTGCCGCTGCGGTTCGTGCGTTCCGGGTTCGGTCGGGGCGCCCTGGCCGGCGTCGCCGCGATTCTGCTGGTGATCCTGCTGCTGCCGGTCTGGCTGCTGTGCCTGGTGGTGGTCAGCCTGGTGCTGCCCTTCGCCTTCCTGCTGCCGTGGCTCGTGTTTGGATTCACCTGGCTGGCCTCGCGCGGTGGGCGCCACGGCTGGGCCGTGGTCGGCGGTGGCTTGTCCTGGGTCGGCGGCCGCGTGCTCTGGGTCTACGACCGGGCCGAAGGCGGTTATCGGCGCCTGCTGCCCAAGGCGCTCGACAATGCGACGGTGGTGCTTGGCGCGGCCGCGGCGGCATTCCTGATCGCCGTGGCGGTGGCGTCGACCCTGGGCACCGACCTGATTCCCCAGTTCGCCCAGGACCGGTTCGAGATGACGGCCAAGCTGCCCGCCGGCACGCAGCTGCGCGATACCGACGCGATGGTGAAGCTGATCCAGGAGGCGCATGGCGAGGACGAGGGCGTGCAGGCGCTGTACGGGGTCAGCGGCAGCGGCACCCGCCTGGACGCCAATCCGACCGAGTCGGGCGAGAACATCGCCAAGCTGACGGTCGTGATGGGCCAGGGCTTCGGCCGGGCATCAGAGGCGCGCCAGACCGAGCGCATGCGCCAGACCATGGCCCAGTACCCGGACGTGCAGGTGAAGTTCGGTCGGCCGCAGGTGTTCAGCTTCGCGACGCCGCTCGAGATCGAGCTGCGGGGCCAGGACCTGGCGGCACTGGAGCGCGCGGGCCGGCGCCTCGCCGCGCTGATGGAGGGCGACGCCCGCTTCGCCGACGTCAAGTCCACGGTCGAGCAGGGCTTCCCGGAAGTGCAGATCCGCTTCGACCAGGAGCGGGCGGCCCAGCTGGGCCTGACCACGCGCCAGATCGCCGACCAGGTGGTGCGCAAGGTCCGCGGCGAAGTCGCCACCCGCTACAGCTACCGAGACCGCAAGATCGACGTGCTGGTGCGCGCCCAGGAGTCGGACCGCGCGTCCGTGGACGCGATCCGTCGGATCATCGTCAATCCCGAAAGCGAACGCCCGGTGACCCTGGATGCGGTGGCCGAGGTCGTGTCGACGACCGGCCCGAGCGAGATCAACCGTGTCGACCAGGTGCGCGTGGCCATCGTGTCCGCCAACCTGCGCGACGTGGACCTGGGCACGGCGGTGGGCATCGTGCGCGAGCTGGTGGCCGCCAATCCGCTCGGCGCCGACGTGCGCATGCACATCGGCGGCCAGGGCGAGGAGCTCGATGCCTCCCTGCAATCGCTGGTGTTCGCCTTCAGCCTGGCGATCTTCCTGGTCTACCTGGTGATGGCCTCGCAGTTCGAATCGCTGCTGCATCCGTTCGTGATCATGTTCACCATCCCGCTGGCGATCGTCGGCGCCGTGATGGCGCTGTGGCTGAGCGGTTCGGCCGTGTCGGTGGTGGTGTTCATCGGCTTGATCCTGCTGGTCGGCATCGTGGTGAAGAACGCCATCATCCTGATCGACAAGGTCAACCAGCTGCGCGAGGAGGGCATGCCCAAGCGCCAGGCGATCATGGAAGGCGCGTACTCGCGCCTGCGCCCGATCGTGATGACGACGGCCACCACCCTGTTCGGCTTCGCGCCGCTGGCCTTCTTCGGCGGCGAAGGCGCCGAGGTGAAGGCGCCGATGGCGGTCACCGTGATCGGCGGCCTGCTGGTCTCGACACTGCTGACCCTGGTCGTGATCCCGGTGGTCTACCAGCTGATGGACCGCAGCAGCGACCAGGCCTTCCAGGAGCGCGCGCGCCGCGCCAGGGCCCTGGAGAAGATCCGCTACGCCCCCGCCGGGGAGTCGCCGTGAGCCTCGCCGAGACCAGCCTGCGCCGGCCGGTGACGGCCGTGATGTTCTACGTCTCGCTGGTCGTGATCGGCCTGATCGCGGCCTTCCGGCTGCCGCTGGAGCAGTTCCCGGACGTCAACGTCCCCTTCATCCTCGTGGACCTGCCTTACCCGGGCTCCACGCCGGAAGAGGTCGAGCGCACCATCACGCGCCCGGCCGAAGAGGCGCTTGCGACCCTGACCGGCATCCAGCAGATGAACTCGCAGAGCCGGCCGGACGGCGCGAATATCTTCATCCAGTTCAGCGACTGGGACCGCAACATCGAGATCACCGCAAGCGAGGCGCGCGACCGCCTCGACGCGATTCGCAACGAGCTGCCGGAAGACCTCCAGCGCTACTTCGTGCTCAAGTTCTCGCCGGCCGACGAACCGGTGCTGCGCGTGCGCTTCGCCGGCGACCGCGACTTCCGCGGTGAGTACACCCTGATCCAGAACCAGTTCCAGAAGCGGCTGGAACGATTGCCCGGCGTCGCCCGGGTCGACATCTCCGGCGCGCCGGCGCCCGAGATCGAGATCGGTCTCTCGGCCGACCGGCTGTCGGCCCACGGGCTGGGCCTGAACGAGCTGGCGGCGCGCCTGCGCGCGGTGAACTTCTCCGTGTCCGCCGGCCAGATCGACGACGGCAGGCAGCGGCTGCGCGTCCAGCCCATCGGCGAGCTGTCGAGCCTGGACGAACTGCGCGGGCTGGTGCTCAACGACCGGGGCCTGCGCCTGGGCGATGTCGCCGAGGTCCGTCTTGGCTCGCAGGAGGTCGACTACGGGCGCCGGCTCGATGGACGGCCCGCGGTGGGCATCGACATCTACCGCGAACGCAGCGCCAACCTGGTGGGCGTCTCCCGCGAGGTGCTGGCCGAGCTGCAGCGCATCGCCGCCGAGCCGGAGTTCCGCGACGTCCAGCTGAACATCATCAGCGACCAGGCCGAAGGCGTGAAGAGTTCGATCGCCGAGCTGGTCGAGGCCGGCGTGATCGGTTCCCTGCTGTCGCTGCTGGTGCTGTTCTACTTCCTGCGCCACTGGCCCTCGACCCTGATGGTCACGCTGGCGATCCCGATCTGCATCGTGATGACCCTGGGCGCCATGTACTTCCTGGGCATGACGCTCAACATCCTGTCGATGATGGGCATGCTCATCGGCATAGGCATGCTGGTGGACAACGCGGTCGTCGTGGTCGAGAGCATCTACCAGAAGCGCGAGAAGTACCCGGAAGATCCGATGCGCTGCGCGATCGAAGGCACGCGCAGCGTGCAGCTGGCGATCAGCGCCGGCACCCTGACCAGCATCATCGTGTTCGCGCCCAACCTGTTCGGCGAACGCAATTTCATCAGCATCTACCTTGGCCAGGTGGCGATCACGATCACGATCTCCCTGCTGGCCTCGTGGATCGTCGCCGTCAGCCTGATCCCGATGATCTCGGCGCGGCTCAGGACGCCCCCGGCGGTGACCGCCGAACATGGCTTCGTGCCCAGGCTCACCCGCGGCTACTCCCGTTTCCTGCGCTGGACCCTGCACCACCGGGGCATGGCCCTGCTGGGCATCCTGCTGGTGGTGGCGGTGAGCCTGGTGCCGATGAATATGACCCAGATGGACTTCTTCAAGAACGACGTCGGCCGCCGGATCGAGCTGTACTTCAACTGGAAGGGCGCCTACAGCCTCGACCAGATCTCCGAAGAGGTCCTGCGCGTCGAGCAGTACATCGACCGCCATCGCGACAAGTACCAGGTCAAGCAGATCTATTCCTGGTTCAGCGAACGCGGCTGGGCCGGCATGCAGGTGACCCTGCGCGACCCCAACCCGAGCCTCTGGGACCGGCTGCTGCTGCGCAAGGCCGAGCCCGGCCTGCTGGCGCCCGAGGACGTGCAGGAGATGCTGCGCCAGGACCTGCCCAAGACCGCGCGCGCCCAGATCGGCTTCCAGGGTGGCGGCGGCCCCGGCGGCAACGGAGAAGAGGAGGGCATCCGGGTCTTCCTCAACGGCGACTCCACCGCCACCCTCACCGAAATCGCGGACAACCTGATCCCGGTCCTGGCCAGCCGGCCCGAGTTCCGCGACGTGCGCGTGGACACCGGCGACGAGAACGCCGAGATCCAGGTCAGCGTCAACCGCGAACGCGCGGCGGCCCTGGGCTTCAGCGCGCAGGAGGTCGCGACCTACGTGGGCACCGCATTGCGCGGGACGCCCCTGCGCGAGTTCCGGCAGGGCGACGCCGAGGTGCCGGTATGGGTGCGCTTCTCGGGTTCGCAGGACTTCCGGGTCGAGGACATGGCCGCGCTCACGCTGCGCCGCGCCGACGGAAGCAGCGTGCCGCTGCTGTCGGTGGTCGACGTGGACGTGCGCCGGGGCGCCTCGCAGATCCGGCGCCAGAACCGCCAGACCTCGCTGGTGCTGCAGGCCAACCTGGCCAAGGACGTCACGGTCCCGGATGCGCGCAAGGTGATGGAGACGGTGCTGGGCTCGACGACCTTCCCCCCGGGGTATCGCTGGAGCTTCGGCGGTTCCTTCCAGCAGGACGACGAAGCCGGCCTGCAGATGGTCTTCAACCTGCTGCTGGCCCTGGTGATGGTCTACCTGGTGATGGCGGCGCTGTTCGAGTCCCTGCTGTTCCCGGCCGCGATCGTCAGCTCGATCATGTTCTCGGCCCTGGGCGTGTTCTGGCTGTTCGCGCTCACCGGGACGA
>JAYRTA010000014.1:0-12475 GCA_041919875.1 Arenimonas sp. | reverse complement strand
GTGCGGGGCCAGGTGCTGGTGCAGCTCGCCCAGGTCCAGGAACCGGTCGATGCCGCGGAGCATGTGGCCCGCCGGGACGTGGTCTTCGAGGTTGAAGGCGTAGAACAGGGGCGCTTGCCCGGCTTCCTGACGTCCCATCATCGCTGCGATTTCCGCTGGATCGATGGGTACTCAGTTGACCAGCTTCAGCTCGCCGGTACAACCATCATTTCAAGTGTGCGGGCCAGACGCAGGCACGCTTTTGTTCGCTTTTTCGCAAGCAATTGACGCGTATCCCCTCGAGCATGAACACTGCTCTGGCCCGAGTCGGGCTGATCAATGGTTGGAGACCCCCGTGATTCGCTTTATCTACCCCAGCGATCCGCTCGACGCCAAACAGCCGGACGAAAATTATGTGGAGGAGTTCGCCGCGGCGAAGGCAGCGGGGCTTTCGTGCTCCGTCTTCTCGGTCGAGGACTTCGAGCAGGGAACGTTCCGGCCGGTTCCGAAGCTTGAGGACGGTGATCGCGTGCTGTATCGAGGCTGGATGCTCGGCCCGGCTGAATACGCGCGGCTCTGTGATTCGATTATCAATAAGGGTGCCACAGCCGTCACTTCCTCCGAAGATTACGTGCGCTGCCACTATCTTCCGAACTGGTACGAGGCCTGCAAGGAGCTGACTCCCTCGACGGTCTTTCTCGCACGGTCAGCTGACTTCGCCAGCGAGCTCGCGTCACTGAATTGGCCTAAGTACTTTGTGAAGGACTACGTGAAGTCTTTGACGACGGCACGCGGCTCAGTTGCCGACACTCCTTCACAGGTGGCCGAGGTCGTGGACCTACTTGAAAAGTACCGTGGGAAGATCGATGGAGGCGTATGCGTCAGGCGCTTCGAGGAGCTGGAGCCTGACACCGAAGAACGTTACTTCATTGTTGCTGGCACTGCGTTCGGACGGGAAGGAACCGTCCCGGATGTCGTGCAGGACATTGCGTCCAGAATTTCGAGTCCGTTCTTTACCGCGGACATCGTGAGAAGGACGGATGGAGTCCTCCGACTCATTGAACTCGGCGACGGCCAGGTGTCGGACCGAAAGCAATGGCCTGCCAGTAGGTTCGTCGACGTCCTCAGAGCCGTTGTCTAGAGTCAATTCAAGGGCCTCCGACGGGGCCCAGCTCGCGCGAGCCCCCCGGTCAAGGGCCTTGAGCGGTCGAGTTTTTCAACGGAATAGGCCGAATGCGGACACAGCCGGTCGATTTACCGCCACTCCACCCCCCGCTTGCCCCACCCCCCACAAAGGACTAGCGTTCACCCGCTGCCACGCAGCACGGCCCGGGGGTGGTCGGATGGGGGATTGGCTGCGCAAGTTCGCCTGGGTGTTGGGGGCCTTCGTGGTCTTCGATGTGCTGGGGGTCGGCCTCACGCTGCTGGTGGAGGGGTATGCCGGTCTGCACCGGCTCTGGGAGGCCAGCACGGCGCTGGGTTACGTGGTCTGGGCGGTGACGGGCGTGTTCTGCGCGGTCGTCATCTACGGCCCCGTGCTGGACGGTGATCCGGAGTCGCCGGAGGGCCTGCGGCAGGGGTCGCGGCTGGTGCAGGTCACGGCCGGCGTGGCGGTGTTGCTGGCGGGGGTGTCCTCGCTGTTCTGGTCGTCTGCCGAGGGCACCGAGCTGGTGGCGCCCGACCATCGTGGCGTCACGCTGACCTACCTGGCCACGGTGCCGATCGTGGTGGCATGGGCGCGTTACGTGCTGTTCCGCCCCTCGCGCGGGCCGTGGGTGGACCTCGATGCGCCCGCGGCGGCGCCGATCGGCGACGGCCCGCTCACCGGGGCCGACCGGGCGCGCATCCGCTCCGCCCTCAAGCCCGTACGCCCCGCCACCCCGGCCACGGACGACGGCGCGTTCCGCCCCGCGCGTTTCTGGGGCACCCTGGCCTACGTGCTGGGCGTGCCCCTGCTGCTCTTCCTCGATGTCTCCTTCTTCCTGCTCGGCCCCTTCGACGTCTTCGACCGCTGGACCGACCTGCTGCTCGGCACCGCCGTCCTGGGCGGCCTGGCCTGGGGGTTCGCGGCGGCGCGACGGGAGGCGCCGCGCACGGGGCTGATGGCCCTGCATGCGCCGCTGATCATCGGCGCCATCTTCTATTTCTTCGCCCTGTTGCTGGGCGGATTGCTGGTGGCGTTCGGGCTCGGCGAGCGGGCGGCCGGGGTCGTGGCCACCGTCGCCTTCTGGATCGGCTTCCTGTGCGGCGGCGCGGCCATCTTCGGCTGGGTGTTGGAGTTGGTGCAGGCGTTCAGGCAGAAAGGGGCAGGGCGATGATGGACAGCGAAGAGTGGCTGCAGCTGCTGGGTATCGCGGTCGTGGTGGCGATCCCCGTGGCCCTGATCGTGCGCTGGGTGCGCAAGCTCAATGCGATCTTCCCCGACGTGGCCAGGGTTTACGGCCTGCAGTACACGCAGGACAAGGAACGCGACCTCCTGGGCAACGTGAAGCAAGCGCAGAAGCTGTCGGGCAGCGTGCAGGGCCTGCCGCTGCAGGTGGCGGCCACGTATGAAACTCGCGGCCGGCTGCGCATCAAGGGCACCTGGGTCGCCACGCGCGCGCCCGCCGGCCTCCCGCCCTGCACCCTGAGCCTGCAGCGCACGCGCCCGGCCCAGGACCTGCACCTCGTGAAGACCGGCGACGCCGCCTTCGACGCCCGCTGGTACCTCAGCACCGACACCCCGCAGGCGGTGGCCGCGCTCATCCACCAGACCGCGCGCGCCGAGCTGCGCGAATGCACCCTGTCCGAACTGCGCGTGGTGGTGGACGGCCCGCACCTCGTGCTGTCCTATCCGGGCACACCATCCAGCCGCGAAGAACTGCACGCGCCCATCAAGATCGCGCTGGCCATGGCGAAGGCGGGTGCGGCATGAGCCTGTCCGCCTACCTGGAACAGCTCGGCCGCGCCCACGGCTTCACGCCGGAGGAATTGCAGGCCAATCGCTGCGGGGAACTGCATCCGGCGCAGCGCCTGCGCGGTATGCGCGTGGGGCGGGTCGGGTTCGTGGTGAACCTGCTGCTGGGCACGCTGGCGCTGTGCGGCGGGCTGGTGGGCGCGTGGCTGTTCCTGGGTTCGCTGGGCGATTCGCCCTCGCAGAGCAATCTCGATGCCGTGGTGCTGATCGCCGTGGCGGGCTTGTTGCTGGCGCTGCCTTTTTACATCGGCGCGATCGTGACGCGGATGAAGGGTGGCCGCCGCCGGCAGGCTTTCCTCGCCGGACAGATCGAGGTGATCGAAGGCCCGATGCAGAAGCTGCAGGTCGTCGGCCGCGGGGGCATGCGCAGCCGGCACCTGTTCCAGGTCGGCCCGCGCCGCTTCGACACGCTGCCGCCGGTGTGGAACCTGCTCACGCAGGGCGCCGCTTACCGCCTCTACCTGGTCCACGACCAGTTGCTGAGCCTCGAACCCGTGCTGCCCGACGCCCAGGAAAGTGCCGAGTACCAGCGCGAACTCGAACACGCCGAGCGCATCCGGCACATCAAGCCTTCGGGCCTGGTGAAGTAGGGCGGCTCGTCAGCCACCATCCGGGATATCGCCCCTCACCAATCACACCGCGCGTCGATGGAGCCATTGCATTGGCTGCCTTCGCCCGGTGTTCCATCGCCGTCCTTCGCGAAAACCACGATGAACTCGCGGGTGGAGTATCCCCCGCGCACGTAGCGAATGCGCCACTCGTCGTCCGATTCGGAAACGTCCCGCAGTTGGCGCTGTGGCAGCGACGGGTCGAGGATGACATCGCCGCCATTCCATGCGGCGCCCGCATCCGCGAATGTGCAACCGTTGCAGAGCGCCTGCAACGAGGCGCGGACGTCCGGCGGCAGCTGCTGCATCGATGCGCCGGAAGCTTCTGTCGTGGACGGGCCCATCGCCGGTGGCGATCCGTCGTTCGTTGCCCCACCCGCAGGGCGTCCGGGGCCGAACGCCAGGACCGCCAGACCCGTCGCCGCAACGATGAGCACCGACTGCAACAGGATCCGCCGGAAGCCGGGTGTCTGGCTCAGCGCACCGGCCGCCACTTCTTGCTGTCCTTGATCCGGTCCAGGGTTTCGCGCGTCACGTAGTAGCGGGCCAGGCCGCAGTCGGAACAGACCACTGCCACGAAGGTGGCGCCCGAGAACCATTTGCTCAGGCCGGGCAGCAGGTCGGGGCCGTAGCCGCCCATGGCGCTGGTGGGCACGCTGCGCTGCAGGTTGCGACCGCCGCATTCGGGGCAGGTGTCGGGTGTCTTCACGTCGGGGTCTCGGGGTGGCCGGTAACCGGATCGTCGGGCCTGGCGCGTGCCCTGTCCACCGTGCGGGCACGGCAGGTCACGCCCTGGCCACGGCCGGTCCCTGCAGCGCGCAGGGACGTGGCTCCCGAAGCACTCAGCCCGCCTCGACCCGGTCCACCTTGGTGAACCCGCGCGGCAGCAGGTGGCCGCGGCTGGCGCGGCTGCCTTCGTAGGCCTGCAGGTCGCGCCAGCTGAGCACCAGTTTCTGGCGGCCGCTGAAGATGGTCAGTTCGCCGCCCTGGCGCACGCTGGCCAGGGCGATCACCTTCTCGCTGCCGTCCTTGAGCTTGGCCGGCGGCACCTGGATCAGCTTGTTGCCCTTGCCCTTGTCCAGCTCCGGCAGCTCGCTGACCGGGAAGGCCAGCAGGTGGCCGGCGCTGGTGATGCTGACCACCCAGTCGCTCTTCGGGTCGGCCACCGGCACCGGCGCCAGCACTTCGCCGTCGCCGGGGTTGAGCAACTGCTTGCCGGCCTTGTTGCGGCCGGTGAAGTTGGCGAAGGCGGTGACGAAGCCGTAGCCGTGGCTCGAAGCGAGCAGGAAGCGCTGGCCATCGTCGGCCGCGGCCAGGCCGACGAACGCGGCGCCGGCGGGAGGACTGAAGCGGCCGCTCAGCGGTTCGCCGTTGCCGCGGGCGCTGGGCAGGGAATGCGCCAGCGCGCTGTAGCTGCGCCCGGTGGAATCGAGGAAGGCCACCTGCTGGGTGCTGCGGCCGCGCACCGCCTGCAGCAGGCCGTCGCCGTCGCGGTAGCTCAGCTGCGCCGCGTCCACGTCGTGGCCCTTGGCCGCGCGCACCCAGCCCTTTTTCGACAGCACCACGGTCACCGGTTCGCTGGGCACCAGCTCGGTTTCGCTGATGGCCTGGGCGGCCTCGCGCTCGACCAGGGGCGAGCGGCGGGCGTCGCCGAACTTCTTGGCGTCGGCCAGCAGCTCGTCCTTGACCTGCTTCTTGAGCCTGGCCTTGCTGCCGAGGATGGCCTGGAGCTTCTCGCGTTCCCTGGCCAGTTCGTCCTGCTCGCCGCGGATCTTCATCTCCTCCAGGCGCGCGAGCTGCTTGAGCTTGGTCTCGAGGATGTACTCGGCCTGGTCCTCGCTCAGCCCGAAGCGGGCGATCAGCGCGGCCTTGGGCTCGTCCTCGGTGCGGATGATGCGGATCACCTCGTCCAGGTTCAGGAAGGCCACCAGCAGGCCGTCGAGCAGGTGCAGGCGGCGTTCGACCTTGTCGAGCCGGTGCCGGAGCCGGCGGGCGACGGTGTCGGTGCGGAACAGCAGCCATTCCTCGAGGAACTGGCGCAGGTTCTTCACCTGCGGCCGGCCGTCGAGGCCGATGATGTTGAAGTTGACGCGGAAGCTCTTCTCCAGGTCCGTGGTCGCGAACAGGTGGCCCATCAGTCCGTCGAAGTCCACGCGGTTGCTGCGCGGCACCAGCACCAGGCGCACGGCGTTCTGGTGGTCGGATTCGTCGCGCAGGTCCTCCAGCCAGGGCAGCTTCTTGGCGCGCATCTGCTGCGCCACCTGTTCCATGATCTTCGAGGGCGAGACCTGGTAGGGCAGGGCGGTGATGACGATGTTGGCGCCTTCGCGCACCCAGGTGGCGCGCGCGCGCACGCTGCCGCCGCCGGTCTCGTAGATCGCGCGCAGGTCGGCGGCGGGCGTGATGATCTCGGCCGCGGTCGGGTAGTCGGGGCCGCGCACGTGTTCGCACAGGTCGCGCACGCTGGCCTCGGGGTCGTCGAGCAGGCGCACCGCGGCGCTGACGACTTCGTTGAGGTTGTGCGGCGGCACGTCGGTGGCCATGCCCACGGCGATGCCGGTGGTGCCGTTGAGCAGCAGGTGCGGCAGGCGCGCGGGCAGCCAGCCCGGCTCCTCGAGGGTGCCGTCGAAGTTCGGGTTCCAGTCCACCGTGCCCTGGCCGAGCTCGCCCAGCAGCACCTCGGCGATCGGGGTGAGCTTGGACTCGGTGTAGCGCATCGCCGCGAAGGATTTCGGGTCGTCGGTGGAGCCGAAGTTGCCCTGGCCCTCGATCAGGGGGTAGCGGTAGGAAAACGGCTGGGCCATCAGCACCAGGGCTTCGTAGCAGGCGCTGTCGCCGTGCGGATGGAACTTGCCGATCACGTCGCCCACCGTGCGCGCGGATTTCTTGGGCTTGGCGGCGGCGCCCAGGCCCAGTTCGCTCATCGCGTAGATGATGCGGCGCTGCACCGGCTTGAGGCCGTCGCCCAGGAAGGGCAGGGCGCGGTCCAGCACCACGTACATCGAATAATCCAGGTAGGCGCGCTCGGCGTACTCGCGCAGCGGGATCTGTTCGAAGCCGTGGAAGGCGGGGCGGGCGGGTTCGGTCATGCGGGGGCCTGGCGGTGGATCGGAAAGGCCCGATTCTACCGGCCCCGGCGCCGGTCGGTCGGCCCGATGCGCCGGGCGGCGGCCTCAGTCGGCCAGCACGCCGCCCCACTGGCGGGCCCGGCGGGCGTCGGCTTCGCCGGCCGCGGCCGGGTCGTCCAGGGCAACCCGGTTGCGGCCGGCGCGCTTGGCCCGGTACAGGGCGACGTCGGCGCGGCGGAACAGGTCCTCGGCGTCGTAGCCGTTCACCGGGTCGGCCAGCGCCACGCCGACGCTGAGCGTCAACCCGGGCATCGGTGGCGCGTGGTCGGGCGCACGGAAGGCGACCTCGAAGCGCAGCGATTCGGCCAGGGTTTCGGCCGCGGACCGGTCCAGGCCCTCGCAGGCGATCAGGAACTCGTCGCCGCCGAAGCGCCCGAACAGGTCGTCGCTGCGCAGTTTCGCCCGGCCCAGGCCGGTGACCAGGCGCAGGGCCTCGTCGCCGGCGAGATGCCCGAGTTCGTCGTTGATGGCCTTGAAGCGGTCGAGGTCGAACACCAGCAGCGCGACGGTGCGGCCGTGGGCGTCGGCGTGGCGCAGCAGTGCGGCGAGCTCGTGCGCGAAGGCCACACGCGTCAGGCAGCCGGTGAGCGGGTCGGTGGTGACCTGCTGGCGCAGGCGTTCGCTATGGTCGCGCAGGGCGAGGTGGGCATGCTCGAGTTCCCGCGTCCGGTGGGCGATGGCTTCCTTTTCCCGGTGCACGCGGCGCAGCCGGCGGATGCTGCGCACCAGGCCCCAGGCCAGCACCAGCGCCAGCAGGGACAGCAGGGCCAGCCAGTGCGGCGCCAGGCGCGGCTCGGCCGCGGCCGGGTCCGCGGCGGCCGGCGTCGGCGCCGGCGCCGGGGGCGCCGCCAGCACCATCAATTGCACGCGGGCGTTCGCCAGCACCGCCGGCGAGCCGTCTTCGGCCAGCCGGCCCAGCCGGCCGATGCCGGTGACGCGCTCGCGCGCCTCGCGGGCGCGGCGGCTCCAGTCGAGCGCTTCGGCATGGCGGCCCAGGCCGGCCAGGGCGCGCTCCATTTCCACGCTGCCATCGGCGCGGAAGCGGTCGAGGTCCATGCGTTCGGCGCTGGCCATGACTTCGTCCAGCAAGGCCAGGGCCTCGGCGTGGCGGCCGAGGCGATTGAGGTGATGGGCCAGGCCCAGCAGGCCGTCGTTGATCATCAACTGGTCGCCGGCACGCCGCGCCAGCTCGACGCCTTCGCGACCCGCCGCCAGGGCCTCGTCGTCGCGCCCCAGGCCCGACAGCACCTGGCCGCGCTCCATGTGCGCCATGGCCTGGCCCGGCAGGCTGCCGTTGTGGCGCATGATCGCCAGGGCCTCGTCGACGTCGGCCAGGGCCGCGTCGAACTGCTCGCGCGCACGGCGCGCCACGGCGCGGTTGATCAGGTTCAGGCCGCGCGGGAAGTAGCCCGGGGTGTCGGGCAGGCGTGCCAGGGCTTCGCCGATGGCGGTCTCGGCCGCTTCGAAGTCCTCGAGGCTGATGAACAGGCGGCCGATCGAGAAATAGCTCTCGGAGACCTCCAGCGGCGTCCCGACCTGCTGCATCAGCGCCAGGCCTTCCACCTGCAGGCTGACCGCGGCGGCCAGGCGGCCGCGGCTGTCCATCACCCGGCCCAGGCCGCGCAGCGCCCGGGCTTCGCCGCGGCGGTCGCCCAGGCCGCGGAAGCCGGCCAGGGCGGTCCGCAGGTAGTCCTCGGCCCCGTCGAGGTCGTTCATCAGCGTGGCGACGGTGCCCATGTCCATGATCGAGCGGACTTCCTCGCCGCGCTCGCCCCAGCGGCGGGCGGCGTCGCGCGCGCGGCGCTCGGCCGCCATCGCCAGCGCGAAGTCGCCGGTGCGGAAGCCGAGGTTGCTCAGGCGCGCGAAGGCGTGGCGACGCAGGCGCGCGTCGCCGCTGGCCAGGCCGGCCCGGGCGGCCGCCTGCCAGTGCGGGATGGCGCGCCCGGGATCGGGCGCGAAGTACAGCAGGTCGCCCACGGCGCGGCGCGCGCGGTACTCGCTGTCCCGGCCCCCGGCGGTGGCCAGGGCCTGCAGCCAGGGGCTGGCCTGTGCGATGCCGGCGAGCAGGGCTTCGCGGGCGGCGGCCTGGGCGGCCGGGTCGACGGCGGGCGGAGGGGTCGCCGGGGCGGCGTCCGTGGGCCCGGCCGCGCCGAGCGCGAGCGCCAGGGCGAGGAAGGCATGGCGCGTCAGGGGTGTCAGGGTGGGCGACATGCGGTGCTTCCGAACCACGTGGCCCGAGCATACCCACGTTCGGGGCCGGGCTCACTTCCCCTGGAAGTGGAGCCGTGCGCGTGCCGGATGTCACTCCCGCGCTTGCGGGGGTCTCAGGCCGGGGTGGGCGCTTCCAGTTGCTGCAGCCGCCACATGCGCGCGTAGGCCCCGTCGGCCGCGAGCAGGGCGGCGTGCGGCCCGCGCTCGACCACCCGGCCCTGGTCGAGCACGAGGATCTCGTCGGCATCCATCACCGTGGACAGGCGGTGGGCGATCACCAGGGTGGTGCGGCCGACGGCGATGCGGTCGAGCTCGTCCTGGATCGCCTGTTCGCTGGCCGAGTCCAGGGCCGAGGTCGCCTCGTCGAAGATCAGGATGGCCGGGTTCTTGAGCAGGGCGCGGGCGATGGCGACGCGCTGCTTCTCGCCGCCGCTGAGCTTGAGGCCGCGCTCGCCGACTTCGGTGTCGTAGCCGTCGGGCAGGGTGGTGATGAAGTGGTGGATGTGGGCGGCGCGGGCGGCGGCTTCCACCTCTTCGTCGCTGGCGTCCGGCCGGCCGTAGCGGATGTTGTAGCGGATGCTGTCGTTGAACAGCACGGTGTCCTGGGGGACGATGCCGATGGCGGCGCGCACGCTGTCCTGGCTGAGGTCGCGCAGGTCGTGGCCGTCGATGCGGATGGCGCCGCCCTGGATTTCGTAGAAGCGATACAGCAGGCGCGCCAGCGTGGACTTGCCGCTGCCCGAGTGCCCCACCACGGCCAGGGTGCCGCCGGGTGCGATGGCGAAGGACACGCCATGCAGGATCCCGCGCCGGCTGTCGTAGCCGAAGCGCACGTCCTCGAAGCGGACCTCCGGGCGCGTGGCCCGCAGCGTGGCGGCGCCGGGGCGGTCGCGCACTTCCTGGGCCTCGTCCAGCAGGCCGAACAGGCGCTCGATGTTGGTGATCGCCTGCTTCACCTCGCGGTAGACCATGCCCAGGAAGTTCAGCGGCGCCGACAGCTGCAGCAGGTAGGCATTGACCAGCACCAGGTCGCCCAGGGTCATCGTGCCGGCGACGACGCCGGCCGCGGCGCGCCACATCAGCGCCGTGATGCCGATGGCGATGATCGCGCTCTGGCCCAGGTTCAGCACCGCCAGCGACTTGAGGCTCTTCACCGTGGCCTCTTCCATGTCCTGCAGGTGCTCGTCGTAGCGGCGCGCCTCGTGTTCCTCGTTGTTGAAGTACTTCACCGTCTCGTAGTTGAGCAGCGAGTCCACGCCGCGGGCGCTGGCGCGGGTATCGGCCTCGACCGCGGCGCGGTAGAAGCGCGTGCGCCATTCCGTGACCCGGAAGGTCCAGGCCACGTAGGCCACCAGGGTGCCCAGGGTGATCGCCGCGAAGCTCCAGTCGTAGGCCCAGACCAGCACGGCCGTGACCAGGGCGATCTCCAGCAGCGTCGGCAGGATGGTGTAGATGGTCCAGTCGAGCAGGTCGGAAATGGCGGTGCCGCCGCGCTCGACGTCGCGGGCCACGCCGCCGGTGCGGCGGTTGAGGTGGAAGCGCAGGCTCAGCGCGTGCAGGTGCCGGAACACGCGCAGCATCACGGTGCGCGAGCTGCGCGCCATCACGCGGGCGAACACGATCGTGCGCAGCTCCGTGAACAGCGTCACCGACAGGCGCGCCGCGCCGTAGGCCAGCAGCAGGGCCACCGGCAGGGCCAGCAGGGTGGGGGCGACGTCCAGCCCGTCGACCAGGCGCTTGAGCACCAGGGGCACGCCCAGGTTGGCCAGCTTGGCGGCCACCAGGCAGGCCATCGCCAGCAGGATCCGGCCCAGGTAGGGCCGCAGGAAGGGCCCGAGCTCGCGCAGCACCGACATCACGCTGCGTTCGGCCACCGTCGGGGCGTCGGTCGATCGGGTGGCGGCGTCGCTCATGCAGGGCAGGTGGGGGCGTTGGGGACGGGTTCAAGCCGCGGGCGGGCGCGGAGCGTATGCTGGCACGCTTTCCGCGCCGCCGTCGCCATGATCGCCCACCTCAACATCTCCCGCGCCCGGCTTGCCTTCATCCTGGGCGGCCTGGCCATGTTCGGGCCCTTCTCCATCGATACGGTCTTCCCGGCCTTCCTGGTGATGGCCGCCGACCTGGGCGTGGGCAAGGTGGCCATGCAGCAGACGATCAGCGTCTACCTGATCGGCTATGCGGCGATGTCGCTGTTCCATGGCCCGATCTCCGACGCCATCGGCCGCCGGAAGGTACTGCTGGCGGGCATCGTGGTGTTCACCGGGGCCTCGGTGGGTGCGGCCCTGGCCAGCGACATGGCCACGATGCTGGCGTGGCGCGGGCTGCAGGGACTGTCGGCGGGCGTGGGCCTGATCGTGGGCCGGGCGGTGGTGCGCGATTGCCTGCAGGGCGACGACGCGCAGCGCATGATGAGCCAGATCTCGATGATCTTCGGCATCGCGCCGGCGATCGCGCCGGTGATCGGCGGCTGGATCCTGGGCTTCAGCGACTGGCACGGCATCTTCTGGTTCCTGGCCCTGTTCGGCCTGGTGCTGCTGGTCGCGACGGCCTGGGGCCTGCCCGAGAGCCACCCGCCGGAGCAACGCCTCCCGCTGCACCCGGTGACGCTGTGGAAGGGCTACTGGGGCATGGTGTCGAGCCGCCGCTTCCGGCTGCTGGCCCTGGCGGGCACGGCGAACTTCGGCGCGCTGTTCCTCTACATCGCGTCGGCGCCGGCCTTCGTGATGGAGCTGATGGGCCTGGGCGAGCAGGATTTCGTCTGGTTCTTCGCGCCGACCATCGGCGGGATGATGCTGGGCGCCTTCGTGAGCGGGAAGGCGGCCGGCCGGGTCGCCGGGCAGCGCCTGGTGGAGATCGGCTTCGCGTGCTGCGGCGTCGCGGCGGCCTACAACATCGGCTACAACGCGCTGACTCCGGCGCCCTCGCTGCCGTGGGCGGTGCTGCCCACCGCGCTGGGCGCCTTCGGCATCGCGCTGGTGTTCCCGATCGTGACGCTGGCCCTGCTGGACATGTACCCGCGCCAGCGCGGCAGCGCGTCCTCGATGCAGGCCTTCGTCGGCCTGCTGTCGAACGCGGCCATCGCCGGCCTGCTCTCGCCCCTGGTCAGCCACGACGGCCTGCTGCTGGCGCTGACCTCCGCGGCCTTCACCCTGGTCGCCTTCGGCCTGTGGCGCTGGTACGCCTTCCTCGTGGCCCGCGATGCGCGGCTTGCTGGTGTGCGCTCCTGAGTCATCGTGGGTTGCCTCCCGGGCAAAGCAGTCGCCGGCCGAAGCTTTCTCGCCGCCTCGCGGTGAAATCTTCCCGGCCGGGCGGGGATGAACCCGAGCGCCCGGATCGGCAATAGGCCCCGGTCTGCATGCTGTTGGCGCGATCGGTCCCGCGCCAGCTGCGGCGCCACGAACCTGGCCGACGAACAACAGAGGCGGCACGCCCTTCCGCTGCCACGGGCAGCGGCCCCCGCAGGCGCCCCGCTGTCCCTCCGCCAGCCGACCCGCCCCCAGCCCAGGCCGAGCCCCACCCTCCCGCCCGGCCGACCCCGCCAGGAGGTGGCGTGCATGGCCCTCGGCGGACCTTTGGCGGCATGGACGCCGCCA
>JAYRTA010000013.1:5094-12560 GCA_041919875.1 Arenimonas sp. | reverse complement strand
GAAGACCTGCTGCAGACCCTCGACACCCTGCGCCAGACCCGCACCGAACTGACCGTCGCCCAGCAGCTGGTGCGCACCGACGACCTGACCGGCCTGGCCAACCGCCGCGGCCTGTACCGCTACCTGGACGAGCTGGGCCGCCAGGACCTGGGCGACCTGAAGCTGGCCCTGCTGCTGGTGGACATCGACCACTTCAAGGGCATCAACGACCGCAGCGGCCACCTCGCCGGCGATTCCGCCCTGCGCGCGGTGGCCGAGGAAGTGCGGCGCCTGGCCGGGCCGCTGGAGCTGCCCTGCCGCCTGGGCGGGGACGAGTTCGCCCTGGTGCTGCGGGTGTCCGACGATGGCGAGCTCGCCAATCGCGCCCTGGGCCTGATGGGCGCCGTGCGCAGCCTGCGCCTGCCCAGCCTGCGCGAGCACCGGCTGAGCGTGAGCATCGGCGGCGCCTTCTGCCTTGATCCGGGCGGCTGGTCGCACTGGTACAGCCAGGCCGACAGCGCCCTGTACGAAGCCAAGCGCCGCGGCGGCGACCACTGGCGGCTGGGCCGCTGATTCCTTCGTCCCACCCCTTGGCCGACCCCCCGGGGCGCCTGCGTTCACCCCGATGACCCCGCCGGGCCCGCCCGAGATGGATGCGACCACCACCCCGCACAATCCGGTGAACACGCCCGCCGCCGGCTCCCCCGTGGTGCCGATGCTGCGTGCGGTGCTGGTGTGCGACATCGTGGAGTCCACCGCCCTGGTCGAGCGCCTGGGCGACCTGCGCGCCGTGCTGCTGATGCAGCGCCACGACCAGCTGCTGCGCCAGGCCCTGCAGCAGAGCGGCGGCCAGCTGATCGACCGCGCCGATGGCGTGCTGGCCCTGTTCGAACGGCCGATCGGCGCGCTCGACTTCGCCCTGCGTTACCAGCGCGCCCTCCGCGAGCTCGGCGAAGGCGAGGGCACCGCCCTGATGGCCCGCATCGGCATCCACGTCGGCGACGTGATGATGTGGGCCAACGAGCCCAAGGACGTGCTGGCCGGCGCCAAGCCCTTCGAGGTGGAAGGCCTGGCCAAGCCGGTCGCCGCCCGCCTGATGGGCCTGGCCCTGCCGGGCCAGATCCTGATGTCGGGCATGGCCCAGAACCTGGCCCAGCGCGCCGCCGCCGAGTTGGGCGAGCGCGCGGCGAAGCTGCGCTGGCTGGTGCACGGGCGCTACCGCTTCAAGGGCGTGCCGGCGCCGATGATCGTGCACGAGGTCGGCGAGGCCGGCGTGGCGCCGCTGCGCGCCCCCGAGTCCGGCGCCAAGGCCTGGCGCGAGCTGCCCCTGTGGCGGCGGCCGCCGGTGCTGGCGGCCGAGGCCCTGGTGCTGGGCGTGCTGGCGTCCTTCGGCCTGTGGAGCGCGCTGCGCGCACCGCCGGCCATCGCCTTCGCCGAGCGTGACTGGGTGGTGGTGGCGGACCTGCAGAACCGGACCGCCGAGCCCCTGTTCGACGACGCCCTCGATACCGCGCTGCGGGTCGGGCTGGAGCAGTCGCGGCACGTGAACCTGGTCTCGGAGATCCAGGTCGAACGGGCGCTGCAGCGCATGCAGCGCGCCGACGAGGGCGTGAGCCGCGACGTCGCCACCGAGGTGGCGCTGCGCGAGGGCGCCCGCGCCGTCATCCTGCCCACCGTCGCCTCGGTCGGCGGCACCCTGCGCGTGAGCCTGGAGGTCATCGACCCGAACAGCGGGGTGACGGTGTACAGCGAGGCCGCGGACGCCACGGGCACCGACCAGGTCCTGCCCGCCATCGACCAGGCCGTGGCGGCGGTGCGTGGGCGCCTGGGCGAGACCATCGCCAGCATCGAAGGCAGCAGCCAGCCGCTGGAGCAGGTGACCACCGCCGACCTGGAGGCGTTGCGGCTGTTCTCGCTGGGGGTCCAGGCGCGCTCCCGCGGGCGCCCGGCCGAGGCCGCCGCCCTGTTCCGCCAGGCGATCGAACGCGACCCGGAGTTCTCGATGGCCTGGCTGCGCCTGGGCGCCACCGAGCTGGGCAACGACCTCGACCTGGCCGAATCCCACTTCCGCCAGGCCGCCACGTTCCGGGATCGCCTGACCCGCCGCGAGCAACTGCTGCTGGACGCCACGCTCGGGCTGATGGGCCCGCCGGTGCCGATGCTGGAGAAGTGGCGCAACTTCGCGCTGCTGTATCCGGACGAATATCGCGCCTATTACAACTACAGCTTCTTCGCGCATTTCACCCGGCACCAGTTCGCCGAGGCGGCGAACTTCATCCGGCCCGCGCTGGTGCCGCAGAACCCGCAGCGGGCGGCCGCCCACTACATGGCGGGCGCCGCGCTGCTGGCCGACAACCAGGTGGACGCCGCCGAGGAGCAGTTCGGCCTGGCGGCGTCGCTGGGCCTGGAGGGTCCGCAGCGGGAGTTCGCCGACGCCCATGCGGCCCAGCGTGATTACGCCGCCGCGCGCGCGCGCATCGTCGGCAAGGACGGCACCCAGGTGCCCGCCGGCCGCCTGCGCGAGCGCCTGGGCGAGGTCGCCTGGCCGCTGGACCAGGGCGACTGGGCGACCGCGCGCCAGGCCCTGGCCGCGCTGGCGGCGGACCTGGACAAGGCGCCGCTGGACACGCGCCTGCAGCAGCGGCTGATGGCGGCCTCGCTGCGGGCCTATGAGCCGGATGCGGCGCTCGCCGGCGAGCTGGGCGCGCTGGCCGGCGACCTGGCGCAGGCGTCGGACGGCGCGAATCCGCTGCGGCGGCCGCAGCTCGACTTCCTGTCGCTGGGAACGGCGTGGATCGCCGCGCATACCGGCACGCCCGCGCTGGCCGAGGCCATCGTGGCGCGCGTCGCTGCCTCGCCCGGGGTGCCGGGATTCACCTACAACGAAGACATGTTGCGCGTGGTGCAGGCCGAGCTCGACCTGGGCGCCGGGCGCCCCGCCGCCGCGGTCGAGCGGCTGGCGCCGCGCGCGGGCGAAGCGGATGCCCTGTTGTTCCTGCGGGCGGTGCTGATGCGGGCCCACGCCGCCGCGGGCGATCCCCGCGCGGCCCTGGCGGAGGCGGAATGGCTGGCCGGCCAGCGCGGCAAAGCCTACGGCGAACCGACGGCGGACAATGCCTGGATGCTGGCCAACCTGGTCGAGGTGAACCTGGCCCTGCAGCACGCCGCCTGGCTGGCGGCCGGCCTGGGTGATACGCGCAAGGCCGACGCCCTCCAGGCGCAGTTCGACCGCGCCTGGGCGGCGGCGTCCGGCTCCGCGGCCGTGCTTCGCCGCCGCCCGTCGTCCTAGAGGTCGTCGGGCACGTCGAGCGTGATCGGCTGGAACGGGTAGCCGGCTTCCGTCAGCTTCGCGCTCATCGTCTTGTGGGAACCGGCGTAGGCCTTCTTGTCGGCCAGCCGGGCGATCGGCGTCTCGGGCAGCTGGTCCACGGCGGCGTCATCCGTCCCCAGGGAGCGGGTGGCCGCGCGCGGATTGGCCTGGAAGCGCTTGCGGAACTCGTCGTCGGTGGACAACTTGTCGAGCAGTGCGTCGACGGTCTTGCCGGAAAGCTTCTTGCTCATGACATCCCCTGGGTGGTGCGCAAAAGGCGCCGGCAGAGTCTAGCTTTGGTGCGCGGAATTGTCAGAATCCGGCCAGCCGGACCCACCGTCCGCCGGAGGAAGCATGGGATTGAAGCGCTGCGCCATCGTATTCGCCGCCCTGGACGACAGCCCCGCCTTCGACCTTGACTCGCTGCTGGCCGGCGGCGACGGACTGGCCGGATCGGCGCGATGGCGCGTGATGGCGCCGCACCTGTCCGAGCCGGTGGAGGTCGACGCGGCCATGCTGGACCTGCTGGCCCGCCTGCCGCGCGACGAGGCGGTGGCGCGCGGGGCGCTCGAGGCGGCCCACGGCGCCGCCATGATCGAGCGCCTGTGCGCGGCCGGCCTGCTGCTGGAGGCGGGCGACGCCCCTGGCGGCGCGGCCGATGCCGGGTTCCGCGAGGTGGCCTGGTGGCCGGCCGCCGCGATGGCGCACTACGCGGGCGCCTGGGCGTCGGTGGACGTGCAGGCCGAGCGCGAGGCCGGACGCATGCCCAGCGCCCGCCGGCTGGTCGCCGACAACGGGCCGGCGCCGGCGGCGGAGTGGCGCCTGGCCGGGCCGGCGCAGGCGCAGGCCTTGCCCCGCGTCCACGCCAGCGGGCTCGACGAGTTGCTGGCGCGGCGGCGGACCTGCCGCAACTTCCTCGCCGGACGCGCCGTGCCCCTGGACGTGCTGGCGACGATGCTGTTCCGCACCTGGGGCGCCACCGGCACCCGCACCCTGGCGCCGGGCGTGGTGGCGGTGCGCAAGACCTCGCCCGCGGGCGGCGGCCTGCACAGCCTCGAGGCCTTCGTCCTGGCCTGTCGCGTCGAGGGGCTGGCGCCGGGGCTCTACCACTACCTGGCGCTGCAGCATGCGCTCGAGCCCGTGCGCGCCCTGGCGCCCGGGGACGCGCAGGCGCTGGCGCGGCAGGCGGTGGCGGGCCAGGCCTGGTTCGAGGATGCGCCGGTGATGGTGGTGATGGTCGCGCGCTTCGACCGCCTGTTCTGGAAGTACCGTCGCCACGCCAAGGCCTGGCGCGTCGCCCACCTCGACGCGGGCCACCTTTCGCAGACCGCCTACCTCTCCGCGGCCGACCTGGGCCTGGGCGCCTTCGTCACCGCGGCGATCAACGACGCGGTGCTCGAGCAGGCCCTGGGCCTGCAGCGCGGCAGGCAGGGCGTGCTGGCCGTGTTCGGGTTCGGCTATCCGGACCCGGACGGCCGCCAGCCCGAACTCGATCCGGTGGCGCCGACCCCCGCCCTGCAGCGGGCCCGTGCCGGGTGAAGGCCGGATGCGCGGCGGGCGTCGCGGACTAGCCGGGTTCGTCGATCCGCGCCAGCCCGTCCTCGCCCGTCGCCAGCCAGGGCGCGTGGCTGCCGAAAAAAACGTGCAGCTGGGGCTCGCGGTCGAGCGGGTCGTCGAAGTTGCTGCGCACGATGTGCAGCTCGCCCGGCCAGCGGACCGAGCGGAAGAACAGCGTGCTGCCGCAGCGCCGGCAGAAGCCGCGCCCGGCCCCGGGCGTGGACGCATACCAGGCGAGCCGGCCGGCGGGGTCGTCGAGGACGACCTGGTCCTCCCCGAACCCGACCCAGGTGACCACGCCGGCGCCGTGCGCGCGCTGGCACAGGTGGCAGTGGCAGTGCGCCATCCACTTCGACGGCAGGATGGCGGTGAATGTCAGGTCGCCGCAGAGGCAGCGGCCGGATGCGGTGGCCATGGCGGGATCCTCCGGCGGCGATGCTAGCGCGGCGCCGGCCCGGCGGGGCCGCGGTCGAGCAGGCGGTAGCCGATGGCCTCGGCCACGTGGTGGCCGGCGATCGCCCCGCCGCCCTCGAGGTCCGCCAGCGTGCGGGCCACGCGCTGGATGCGGTGCAGGGCGCGGGCCGAAAGTTGCAGTTGCTCCATCGCGCGCTCGAGCAGGCGGCGGTCGCGCGGGGCGAGCACGCAGTCGCGTTCGGTGCCGGCCGGGTCGAGGCGGGCATTGGGCCGGCCGGCGCGCTGCATCTGCAGCGCACGCGCCGCCAGCACGCGTGCGCGCACCACGGCCGTGGCCTCGCCAGGAGGGGCGTCGGGCCGGAGTTCCGCGGGCGGCAGCCGCGGCACCGCCAGCTGCAGGTCGATCCGGTCCAGCAGCGGTCCCGACAGGCGCGCGCGGTACCGGGCGACGAGCTCGGCGCTGCAGCCGCAGCGGCCGGAGGGGTCGCCGGCCCACCCGCAGGGGCAGGGGTTCATCGCCGCGACCAGTTGGAAGCGCGCGGGAAACACCGCCTGGCGCGCGGCGCGCGAGACGGTCACCTCGCCCGACTCCAGGGGTTGGCGCAGGGTGTCGAGCACGTCGCGTCGCCATTCGGCCAGCTCATCGAGGAACAGCACGCCGTGGTGCGCGAGCGAAATCTCGCCCGGCCGGGGATTGCTGCCGCCGCCGACCAGGGCCGCCGGGCTGGCCGAATGGTGCGGTTGCCGGTAGGGCCGCTGGCGCCAGCGGTCGAGGTCGAGCCCCCCGCCGCTGACGGAATGGATCGCGGCGGTCTCCAGGGCCTCGTGCTCGTCGGGGTCGGGCAGCAGGCCGGGCAGGCGCGCGGCCAGCAGCGTCTTGCCGCAGCCGGGCGGGCCGATCAGCAGCAGGGCATGGCCGCCCGCGGCCGCCACTTCCAGGGCCCGGCGCGCGCTGGCCTGGCCGCGCACGTCGGCCAGGTCGGGGCCGGGCGGGGGCGCGCGCGGTTCGGGGGGCATCGCCCGCGGCAGCGTACGTTCGCCGCGCAGGTGCGCCACCACCTCCAGCAGGGTGCGGGCGGTGCGGACCTCGGCGGCGCTGGCCAGGGCCGCTTCCGCTCCGTTCGCGGCCGGCACCAGCAGCAGGCGTCCGGCCTGGGCCGCCGCGAGGGCCGCCGGCAGCACGCCGTCCACGGGCTTGAGTTCGCCGGTGAGCGCCAGTTCGCCCAGGCACTCCACCGCCCCGAGCGCCTGCACCGGGACCTGGCCGCTGGCGGCGAGCAGGCCCAAGGCGATGGCCAGGTCGAAGCGGCCGCCTTCCTTGGGCAGGTCGGCCGGTGCAAGGTTCACGGTGATTCGCCGCCTGGGGAACTCCAGTTGGGCGTTGGCGATGGCGGCGCGCACGCGCTCGCGGCTCTCGCGCACCGCGGCCGCGGGCAACCCGACCAGGTTGAAATTGGGCAGGCCGCCGCCCAGGTGCACTTCCACCCGCACCGGTGGCGCGAGCACGCCGACGCGGGCGCGGCTGTGCGCAAGCGCGAGGTTCATGCGGGTTCGAACATGGCGGCATCCTGCCCGGGGTCGGACCCAGGATGCGCGGCGGGCAGGGGCGTGCGCCGTCGGGGGTATGCCGCCGGCAGGCTAGGAAAAACCCCGTGCGAAGGCCCGGCTCAGG
This sequence comes from Arenimonas sp., assembly GCA_041919875.1. Classification (GTDB taxonomy): domain Bacteria; phylum Pseudomonadota; class Gammaproteobacteria; order Xanthomonadales; family Xanthomonadaceae; genus Arenimonas. The sequence goes on along the minus strand of JAYRTA010000013.1, from coordinate 5,628 downwards.
CCGGGCGCTGCGCCGCTTCGATCGCGGCCAGCTGCTTCTCCAGCGCGTCGAGTTTCTCGCGCGTGCGCAGCAGCACGGCGCGCTGCACCTCGAACTCTTCGCGCGTCACCAGGTCCAGGCGCGAGAGGCCGGCCTGGAGCGTGGCCTTGAAGTTCTGTTCCAGGTCGGCGCGCGCGTCCTTCAGGCCCGGCGGCACCAGCTCGCTGAGGCGGCGGGCGAGGTCGTCGATCTTGGCGAGGTCGATCATGGCGGCGCTTCCTGGACGGTCGGCCGGCATTATCCCCGATCGCGCCGGCGGCTGCTCCCCGGCGCCGGTGGCCGCGGGTATCCTGTCGGCAGTCCACCGGAGAGACGCCCGATGAAAATGGTGATGGCCATCATCAAGCCCTTCAAGCTCGACGACGTGCGCGAGGCCTTGAGCGAGGCGGGGGTGTCGGGCGTGACGGTCACCGAGGTCAAGGGCTTCGGCCGGCAGAAGGGCCATACCGAGCTCTACCGCGGGGCCGAGTACGTGGTGGATTTCCTGCCCAAGAT
>JAYRTA010000013.1:0-5084 GCA_041919875.1 Arenimonas sp. | reverse complement strand
GTCACGGACGACCAGGTGGAGCGGGTGGTGGAGGCGATCCAGAACGCCGCCAACACCGGCAAGGTCGGCGACGGCAAGATCTTCGTCTACGGCCTCGACCGCGTCCTGCGCATCCGCACCGGCGAGCTCGACGGGGATGCCCTGTGAAGCAGTCCTTGACGCGGATGAACGCGGACAAGGGCGGATAGGGCAGGAGCAAACCCAGGGTGGAAAAGGAAAGGGCCCCGAGGGGCCCTTTCTTGTTGCGCTTCAAGTTTGATGGCCTTGTCCGCGTCAATCCGCGTCAACAAGCCCGCACTTCAGGCGCCCAGCGCGCGCGCCATGATCGGGGGCATCGCCAGGGCACCCTGGTGCACGTCGGCGGTGTAGTACTCGGTGGCGAAGGGCTTGGCGGCCGCGTCGGCGGCGCGGAAGGCGGTCAGGTCGCGCGCTTCCTTCGCCGCGATGGTGCAGCTCCACCAGCCGGTCGGGTAGCAGGGCTGGGGGAAGGGCAGGGTGCGGAAGCTCGTGAAGCCGGCGTCGGTCATGGCCTGGCGCATGTCCAGGATCAGCTTCATCAGCGCCAGCGGCGACTCGCTCTGCTGCACCAGCAGGCCGCCCGGGCGCAGGGCGCGCAGGCAGGTCTCGTAGAAGGCCTGGTTGAACAGGCCCTCGGCCGGGCCGACCGGGTCGGTCGAATCGACGATGATCACGTCGATCGACGCCGGCGCGGCGTTCTTCATGTAGGCGATGCCGTCGTCGAACATCACGGTCGCGCGCGGGTCGTTGTTGCTCTCGCACAGCTCCGGGAAGTACTTCTCGGCCATGCGCGTCACCTGCTCGTCGATGTCGCACTGCACGGCGCTGCGCACGCCCGGGTGCTTGAGCACCTCGCGCAGGGTGCCGCAGTCGCCGCCGCCGATGATCACCACGTCCTTCGGGTCGGCGTGGGTGTACAGCGGCGCGTGCGCCATCATCTCGTGGTAGAAGAAATTGTCGCGCGTGGTCACCATCATCGCGCCGTCGATGAGCATGACGTTGCCCCAGTCGGTGCTCTCGTACATCTCGATCTTCTGGAAGGGCGACTGCACCTCCTCCAGCTTGCGGGCCATGCGCAGGCCGAAGGCCGAACCGGTGTGCTCGAAGTTCTCGTGGAGCCAGGTGCTGGTCATGTCGGGTTCCCGGTTCAGGCGTGAGGGCGCGCATTGTAGCCCCGGCGCATGAACCGCGGGCCCCCGGGCGGTACAATGCGCGCCCCCACGCCACCCGGATGCCCGCCCATGCCCGCCTGGTCGCTCGACCGCGCCCGCCGCACCTACTCCATCCCCTACTGGAGCGAGGGCTACTACGACGTGGACGCGCAGGGCCGCATGGTCGTGCGCCCGCGCGGCGCCGGCGGTCCCGAGCTGGCGCTGCCGGAGGTGGTGGCGCGCGCCACCGACGCCGGCCTCAAGCTGCCCCTGCTGCTGCGCTTCGCGGACGTCCTGGGCAACCGCCTGGGCAAGCTGCAGGCCGCCTTCGGCCGGGCGATGGCCGACCTGAACTACGGGGGCGGCTACACCGCCGTCTACCCGATCAAGGTGAACCAGCACCGCGGCGTCGCCGGCGAGCTCGCCGCCGCCGGGGGCGAGGGCTTCGGCCTCGAGGCCGGCTCCAAGCCCGAGCTGATGGCCGTGCTCGGCCTGGCCAAGCCCGGCAGCCTGGTCATCTGCAACGGCTACAAGGACCGCGAGTTCATCCGGCTGGCGCTGATCGGCCGCAAGCTGGGACTGGAGACCTTCATCGTCATCGAGAAGCCGAGCGAACTGGCGATGGTGATCGAGGAAGCGCAGTCGCTGGACGTGCGGCCGGGCCTGGGCGTGCGCATGCGGCTGGCCTCGCTGGGCGCCGGCAAGTGGCAGAACAGCGGCGGCGACAAGGCCAAGTTCGGCCTCTCGCCGCGCCAGGTGCTCGACCTGGTCGAGCGCCTCAGGGCCGCCGGCCTGCTCGATACGCTGCAGCTGCTGCACTTCCACATGGGCTCGCAGATCTCCAACGTGCGCGACATCGCCAACGGCATGCGCGAGGCCGTGCGCTACTTCGTCGAGCTGACCCGGATGGGCCTGCAGATCCGCTACATGGATTCCGGCGGCGGCCTGGGCGTGGACTACGAAGGCACGCGTTCGCGCGGCTTCTGTTCGATGAACTACGGCCTGGACCAGTACGCGCACACCCTGCTGCAGCCGCTGGCCGAGGCCTGCGCCGAACACGGGCTGGCGCCGCCGAGGATGGTCACCGAGGCCGGCCGCGCCATGACCGCGCACCACGCGGTGATGGTGGTGAACGTGTCCGAGGTCGAGCGCGCGCCCGAAGGCGCGGTGCCGCCGGCGTCGGCCGACGAACCGGCCGTGGTGCGCCACCTGCGCGAGGCCCATGCGGCCCTGGACGAGCGTCCGGCGCTGGAGCTGTTCCACGAGGCCCAGCACCACCTCGCCGAAGGCCAGGCCCTGTACGCCCTGGGCCAGCTGAGCCTGGCGCAGCGGGCGATGCTCGACGACCTGTTCTACGCCATCGCCCATGGCGTGCGTTCGCGCCTGACGGCCGAGGAGCGCAGCCACCGCGACGTGCTCGATGAACTCAACGAGCGGCTGGTGGACAAGTACTTCGTCAACTTCTCGGTGTTCGAGTCCATCCCGGACGTGTGGGCGATCGACCAGGTCTTCCCGATCGTGCCGATCTCGCGCCTGGACGAGGCGCCCGAGCGCCGCGGCGTGATCGCCGACCTCACCTGCGACTCCGATGGCCGCATCGACACCTACGTCGAATCCGAGGCGCTCGACAGCTCGCTGCCGCTGCATTCGCCGCGCGAGGGCGAGAGCTACCGGCTGGGCATTTTCATGGTCGGCGCCTACCAGGAGACCCTGGGCGACATCCACAACCTGTTCGGCGACACCGACACCGCCAACGTGGTGCTGGACGCGGACGGCGGCTACAGCGTGACGCGCCAGCGCAAGGGCGACACCACCGACGTGATGCTCGACTACGTCGGCTACGATCTGGCCGAGCTGCGCAGCGCCTACAAGCAGAAGGTGGACGCCGCCGGCCTGGCGCCGGCCGAGGCGGCCAAGCTGCTGGTGGACCTCGAGACCGGCCTCACCGGCTACACCTACCTGCACGAGGAACACGCCGGCGGGGGCCGGGCGTGAGGGCCGGCTTCATCGGCCTGGGCGCGATGGGCGCGCCCATGGCCGGGCACCTGGCGGCGCGCGGCCTGCTGGCGGTGGTGGACAACCGCACGCGCAACAAGGCCGATGCGCTGGCCGCGCAGCTGGGCGTGCGCGCGGCCGCCGGCCCGGCCGATTTCGCCGGCTGCGACGTGGTCGCGCTGTGCGTGCCCAGGGATGCCGACGTGCTGCAGCAGGTGCAGGCGCTGGCGACGGTGCTGGCCCCGGGCGCGGTGGTGGTGGACCATTCGACGGTGTCGGTGGACACCGCGCGCGAGGCGCAGGCCCGGCTGGCCGCGCACGGCATCGGCTTCGTGGACGCACCGGTGTCCGGCGGCGTCGAAGGCGCGCGCAACGGCAAGCTCTCGGTGATGGCGGGCGGCGACGCGGCGACGCTGGCGCAGGTGCGCCCGCTGCTGGAAGCCTACGCCGCGCGCATCACCCACATGGGCGCCACCGGCGCCGGCCAGGCGACCAAGGCGGTGAACCAGGTGCTGGTGGCGGGCATCAACGAGGCCGTGTGCGAAGGCCTGGCCCTGGGCGAGGCCCTTGGCCTGGACCCCGACAAGCTGCTGCCGACCCTGATGGCCGGCGCGGCCGGCAACTGGTTCCTCGAAAAGCGCGGCGCGACGATGCTGCGCGGCGAGTTCACGCCGGGCTTCAAATGCGGCCACCTGCTCAAGGACCTGGGCATCGTGCGCTCGATGGCGCGCGCCGCGGGCGTGCGCACGGCGGTGGTGGACCAGGCGTTCGCGGACTATTCCGAACTGGTGCAGCGTGGCGAATCCGAGGCCGACACCTCGGCCCTGATCCTGATCAAGCGCCAGGGCGGGGCGTCCGGGGCCTGAGTCAGCGCACACCCCAGGGCAGCCGGTCCTGGGCCAGCCAGTCGCGGGCGGCGGCCGGATCGGCGAACAGGCGCAGGGCGTGGATGCCCAGGTTGCCGCATTGCACCGCGTAGAACTCGAAGTCCGCGTGCGAGGGACCGGCGGGGTCGTAGACGATGGCGATGCGCAGGCCCGGCCCGAAGCCGGCGTCTTCGCCGCGCCGGGGCATGTCGAAGATCTCGGTGGTGCCCAGCACCAGGCGCGTGCGCCGGTGGTCGACCAGGAACCGGTTGCATCGGTGCGCGTGGCCGGCGGCCACCGCGTCGCGGGTGAGCTGGCGCAGCTGGTCGCGGTCGGCCGGCCCGTCCGCGACCACTTCGATCAGGTCCGGTTCCTGCAGGTGGCGGACGACCCAGGCCATGCCCGCATCCTGCGCCTACTCCGCCTTGATCGCCACGACCTCGAGGCCATGGGCTTCCAGGGCGGCCTTGGCGCGGGCCAGGGCGGCGCGGTCGGGGTAGGGCCCCAGGCGCACGCGGTGGATCATCCCGCCTTCGATCTGGGCCGATTCGACCCGGGCGATCTCGCCCGTGAGCGCGATCATCGCCTTGCGGGCCTCGGCGTCGCTGGCCGAACTGAAGGCGCCGGCCTGCAGCAGGTAGCGCACGCCGTCGCCGGCCGGCGCGGCATCGGCCGGGGCGTCGGGCGGCGCATTGAGTTCGGCGTCCGGGATGCGGACTTCGCGCTCGCGCAGCACGTCGTAGAACTCGTACTTCGGACGGCGCGGCTCGGGCGCCACTTCCGGCTCGGGCTCGGTGGTGGCGACCGGCGCGCGCGCCTGCGGGTCGGGCCGCGGCAGCAGGCTGCCGTCGCCGCCCCAGCCCCCGCGCAGCAGGAAGAAGGCGGCGATCACCGCGCCGCCGCCCAGGCCGACCAGCAGCCAGGCCCAGCCCGGGAATCCGCCGCCGCCGTTGCGGCGGGCCTGCTTCTTCGAGCGGCGCGCCATCACATGGTCTCCGGCGCGGACACGCCCAGCAGCCCCAGGCCGTTGGCCAGCACCTGCTGGGCGGCCTTG
>JAYRTA010000012.1:10218-12887 GCA_041919875.1 Arenimonas sp. | reverse complement strand
ACGCCGGCGACCTCGGATTCATTCTCCGCCGTGAGCACGAGGCCGGCATTGGTGCCGATGTAGCCGCCCAGGGTGGCGAAGGCGTTGATCTGGCGGTCGCGCATCATGAAGAAGCGGAAGGACTGCCGGGGCGTGTCGCTGGCGGCGGCCAGCCGGAAACCCAGGCCGTCGAGCCAGGCATCGACCAGGGGGTCTTCGAGCACCAGGCCCAGCCGGCGCAGCTCGTGCAGCACGTAGGCGCCGTAGCGGGCCTCGGTCGCCGGATCAATCACCTCGCCGGCCGAGGAACCGATGTCCGGCAGGCGGGTTTCCTGGGCCTGCGCGGCCGGGCCCAGGGCCATGGCGAGGGCGAAACTCAGGGCGGCGGGGGCGAGGAAACGCACGCGGACTCCGGCGGCGGCAGAAGGCGCCCAGCATAGCCCCGCGACCGCGGCGCGGGGGTGAACCCGCCGTTAACCCGGCCGGCCCGGCGCCGGCCACCGCAGCGTTGCAGCGGGCGGCTGGAAAAGGCCCGCGCCGGCCCCCACACTTCGCACCGACCCACGGAGGAACGACGTGCCCGAGATCCGGATGTACACCAGCGCCAGCTGCGCCTTTTGCGTGGCGGCCAAGAACCTGCTCAAGGCGCGCGGCGCCCAGTGGACGGAGCTGCGCGTGGACCTGGACCCGGCCGCGCGCGAGGAGATGCTGCAGCGCGCGCGCCGCACCACGGTGCCGCAGATCTTCATCGGCGACCGCCACGTCGGCGGCTTCGACGACCTGGCGGCGCTCGACCGCGCCGGCGGCCTGGCGCCCCTGCTGGAGGGGCAGCCATGAGCGGCGGCGAGCAGGACCGGGTCAAGGCCTTCACCGAGTTCCGCCAGCGCATGAACGAACGCATCCTGGGCCAGGACAACCAGGTCGTGCGGCGCTTCTTCGCGCTAGACACCCAGACCTACAAGCCCGGCGCGCTCGACCTCAAGACCAAGGAATTGCTGGGCCTGGTGGCGTCGATGGTGCTGCGCTGCGACGACTGCATCAGCTACCACGTGGCCCAGTGCAAGGAGGCCGGCGTGAACCGCGACGAGTTCTTCGAGGCCTTCAGCGTCGGCCTGGTGGTCGGCGGCTCGATCGTGATCCCGCACCTGCGCCGGGCCGTGGATTTCCTGGACCAGCTCGAAGGCGAGGGCGTCCACGCGCCGGCGGCGCCCGACCACGGCCACTGAGGCCGCCGGGGCCGCCCGGCCCCGGCGTTGTCTGGCGCCGGCGCCGGCGTCGACCAAGGTCCGGGGGCGGCGCAGCGGCCACTTCTGGCATAATGCCGCGCCTTCGGTGGCCGCCCTGGCCGCCCTAATCCCCTTGGAAACTGAAGACTCATGACGCAGACCATCGCGGTGATCCGTGGCGACGGCATCGGCCCGGAAATCATGGACGCCACCCTGCACGTGCTCGACGCGATGCAGCTGGGCCTGCAGTACGAGTTCGTCGAGGCCGGCCTGAAGGCCTACGAGACCGTCGGCGAGCTGCTGCCGGCCGCCACCCTCGAGGCCATCCACCGCCACCGCGTGGCGCTCAAGTCGCCGCTGACCACGCCGGTGGGTGAGGGTTTCAGCTCGATCAACGTCGAATTGCGCAAGCGCTTCGACCTGTACGCCAACGTCCGCCCGGCGATCAGCTTCCCCAACACCAAGTCGCGCTACAGCAACATCGACCTGATCACGGTGCGCGAGAACACCGAGGGCGCCTACATCGGCGAGGGCCAGAACCTCACCGCCGACGGCGAGACCGCCACCCTCACGCAAAAGGTCACCCGCCGCGGCTCCGAGCGCATCGTGCGCTACGCCTTCGACCTGGCGCGCCGGATCGGCCGCCGCAAGGTGACCGTGGTGCACAAGGCCAACATCCTCAAGTCCACCTCGGGCCTGTTCCTGAAGGTGGCGCGGGAAGTCGCCCAGCAGTACCCGGACATCGAGTGCAACGAGATGATCGTGGACAACACCTGCATGCAGCTGGTGATGCGCCCCGAGCAGTTCGACGTGATCGTGACCACCAACCTGTTCGGCGACATCATTTCCGACCTGTGCGCCGGCCTGGTCGGCGGCCTGGGCCTGGCCCCGGGCGCGAACATCGGTACGGAAGCGGCCATCTTCGAGGCGGTGCACGGCTCGGCCCCGGACATCGCCGGCAAGGGCATCGCCAACCCCTGCGCCCTGCTGCTGGGCGCCTGCCAGATGCTCGACCACCTGGGCCACGTGGACGCCGCCCGCCGCCTGCGCGCGGCGATCGTGGCCACGCTCGACGCCCGCGACAGCCTGACGCCCGACCTGGGCGGCACCGGCACCACGGCCTCCTTCGCCCGCGCCATCGCGGCGCGCGCCACGGCCTGAGCCCACCGCCACCGGCTCCGTGCGGTGGCGCATGGCCCCCGCATTCCCTGGCCACCGCCGGCCCCGGCCGGCGGTGGCTGCGCTGCGTCTTGAATTCCCCCCCCTGACCGGGGCATAAACGGCGGAGGCCCGGCCGTCCCCGGCGGCGCCTCCCGATCCGCACCGCACCCGGTCCCGGCCCCGCGCCGTGCCGCGCGCAGGTGCCGGCCAAGTGTCTGATCCATCCGCAAGGGGAAACGCAGGATGAGGAAAATGAACAAGTGGGGCCTCGGCGTCGGCCTGGGCCTGGTCGTGGTCGCCTCG
>JAYRTA010000012.1:0-10208 GCA_041919875.1 Arenimonas sp. | reverse complement strand
CGTTACGGGCTGTCGGAAAACCTGCCCGAACGCGGCGCCACCGCCGATCAACCCCTGCGTGCGGCCGTGAAGGCCGCGCTGCCCGGTGCCTCTTCGCCCGGCCGCTATGCGCCGCCCCTGGTGCGCTCGGCCGACGGCAAGCGCATGGAAGCGGCGCCGGTGGCGCGCCGGCCGCTGTTCGCCCGCGGCCCCGGCGTCGGCAAGGCACCCTTCCAGGTGCGCGAGGAAGACGCCCGCTTCGACATCCGCTTCAACCAGGGCGATGGCATCGACACGCCCGCCGCGGCCCCCGACCTGGCCCGCGAGGATCGCCCCGGCACCTACATCGTCATGTTCGGCGAGGCGCCGCTGGCCAGCTATGACGGCCTGACGCCCGGCCTGCCGTCCGCCACCAAGCGCGGCGCGGAAACCGCGCACCGCCGCCTGGACGTGAAGTCCGCCGAATCCGAGCGCTACGTCGGCTACCTGCAGGCCCGCCAGCGCGAGCTGGAAGCCCAGATCAGCGCCACCGCCGGCGGCCGCGAGCTGCAGGTGCGCCAGCGCATGCAGCATGCCGTGAACGCCATCGTGGTCGACCTCAGCCCCGCCGAGGCGGCCGACGTCGCCCGCCTGCCGGGCGTGCGCTTCGTCGAGGCCTATCGCGAGGACGTGCAGGACACCGAGGTCGGCCCCGGACTGATCGGCGCCCCGGGCGTCTGGGACGGCAGCTTCCGCGACGCCGGCGGCCCCTACCAGGGCGAGGGCGTGGTGCTGGGCATCATCGACTCGGGCATCAACTTCGGCAGCCCGTCCTTCGCGGCGCTCGGCCCGGTGGATGGCTACGCCCACGTCAACCCGCTGGGAACGGGCACCTTCCTGGGCACCTGCGCCCCGGGCGGCGTCGACGAGGGCCGCTGCAACGACAAGCTGATCGGCGGCTACGACTTCGTCTGCCAGGCGCCCGGCAACACCTGCGGCACGGCCAACGTGCGCGAGGAGCCCGGCTTCGGCGACACCAACGGCCACGGTTCGCACACGGCCTCCACGGCGGGCGGCAACCATCGCGACGTCGTCTACAGTGGCGCGCAGGTGCGCATCTCCGGCGTCGCGCCGCGGGCCAGCATCGTCGCCTTCGACGCCTGCTACACCAACACCGCGACCGGCCAGGGCCTGTGCCCGAACGTGTCCACGCTCGCCTCGATCAACCAGGCGGTGGCGGATGGCGTGGTCGACGTCATCAACTACTCCATCGGTGGCGGCACCTCGCCGTGGACGGACGCGATCTCCCAGGCCTTCCTGTCGGCGGTGGACGCCGGCATCTACGTGGCGGCCTCGGCGGGCAACAGCGGCCCGGGCCCGAACACCATGGGCCACCTGCAGCCCTGGGTCGCCAATACCGCGGCCTCCCAGCATGGCCGCTCGGGCTACAGGATCTCGATGACCATCCCCGGCCTGGCCAATCCCTGGCTGATCAATGCCGGCAGCGATGGCGTGCCGCTCGCGGCCACCATCCCGGCGACCGCCCTGGACATCAGCCCGGGCATCGACGCCGTCGATGACGGTTGCAATGCCTATCCGGCCGGCGAGTTCACGGGCGAGGTCGCGGTGATCCGCCGTGGCACCTGCTCGTTCTCGATCAAGGTGAACAACGCGGCCGCCGCCGGCGCCGTGGCCGTCGTGATCGCCAACAACGCCGCGGGGGAAATCGCCCCGGTCGTCACGGGCACGACCATCCCGGTGTTCGGCGTCACCCAGGCCGAAGGCAACCAGATGCGCGATTTCGTTGCCGCCAACCCGACGGCGACCGCGTCCTTCGCCTACCCGGCGACGATCATCCCGAACACCGTGGATGCGCTGGCGGCCTTCAGTTCGCGCGGCCCGGCCGCCAACTTCGAGCTGGTCAAGCCCGACATCACCGGCCCGGGCGTGAACATCCTGGCCGTCACGGCGGGTACCACGATCACCGGTTCGGAGAACATCGTCGGTGCCATCAGCGGCACCTCGATGGCCTCGCCGCACCATGCCGGCTCCGCCGCCCTGCTGCGCCAGGCGCACCCGACCTGGTCCGCCCCGGAAATCCGCTCGGCCCTGGCGCTGAGCGCCTCGCAGGTGGTGCTGCTGGAAGACGGCACGACCCCGGCGCATCCGTTCGCGGGCGGCTCCGGCCGACTGCAGGTGGACCGCGCGGCCGAGGCCAGCCTGGTGATGCATGAGACCTTCGCCAATTACCAGGCGGCCAACCCGGCCACCGGCGGCGACATCAAGACGCTCAACCTGCCGTCGCTGGCCAACCGCAACTGCATCCCGAACTGCAGCTTCACCCGCACCTTCCGCAATACGCGCTCCTTCGGCGCGCTGTGGCGGGTGGACGTGGAAGGCTTCAGCGGCACCGCCAATCCGCAGCTGCTGTGGATCCCGGCCGGCGCTTCGCGTTCGGTGACCATCACCATCGACGGCAGCACCATCCCGGCGACCGGTGCCTGGAGCTTCGGTCGGGTCAACCTGAGCCATCGCCTCTCGGGCGGCCAGGTGGACGACGGCTCGGCCCTGGGCATGCCGATCGCCCTGGCCGTGCAGCCGCCGGTGCTCTCGCTGCCGGCGGCGGCAACGGGCACGGTGGCGGCGGGCGCGACCGGTTCGGCGGGCTTCAACGTGGGCAATACGGGAGGTTCGAACCTGAACTACGCGATCGCCAACACGGGTTCGTCCAGCCTCAACGTCTACAACGCCCTGTCCACCGGCATCTCCAGCGGCTTCCGCAATACGACGTACACCGACCCGGCAACGGCGGGCTCGGCGGCGCAGTACGCCGCGGATGATTTCGACCTGACCGCCACGACCGCCATCACCCGCCTCTCGGGCGAGGGCTTCGTGGTCAGCGGCCTGGCCTTCCCGGGCGCGGCCGTCGACATCACCTGGAGCGTCTATCCGGATGCCGCCGGCCTGCCGGCCGGCAATCCGTCCAGTGCCCCGGGTGCGGCGATCTGGACCTACACCTCGGCGCCGACCGGCCCGGGCGTGCAGATCACCGGTGGCAACCTGGCGCTCAACCTGGCGGCGGCCGGCCAGTCGCTGTCCCTGCCGCCCGGCAAGTACTGGCTGGTGATCAACACCCGCGGCACCTTCGCCAACCGCTGGGCGCAGTACGCGTCCAACACCGGCGCCGGCGGCGGCTTCGCGTCCATCACCGTCTCGACGGTGGGCGCCGGCAGCTGGGCGGTCAACCCGTCCTTCCCGGGCCTGACCATGTCGGTCACGGGTACGGTCGGTTGCGGTTCGCCCTGGCTGGGCGTGGCCACGCCGGCCTCGGGCACGATGGCGCCGGGCGCGAGCCAGCCGACCACGGTGGCGATCAATGCCTCCGGCCTGGTGGCGGGTTCCTACACGGCTTACCTGTGCGTGACCAGCAACGATCCGCTGCGTTCGAACGTTGCACTGCCGGTGAACCTCACCGTCAACTGACCGGCCTGGCCGCCCCCACCGGGGCGGCCTTCCGGCACGGCAAGGGCGCCTTCGGGCGCCCTTCGCTTTTTGCGGTGCTTTTGCGGCCAGCCCTGCGCTAGGCTGGCGCGGTGCCGGGGGCGGCAGGGAGCAGGCCATGCGCAATACGCGGCGAGGATTCCCCGGGCGGCGCTGGCTGGCCTGGAGCCTGGGCATCCTGGCGGCCCTGGCGCTGTCGGTCTGGCTCGCCTTCACCCTCAGTCCCTGGCCCTCGGTCCTGCTGATCCGCCATGTGTTCGACCAGGGCGCGGCGGAGGCCTCGGCGAAGCTGGACAAACATGTGCCGGCCGGCCTGCGCGAATGGACCGACCTGCGCTACGACGCCCAGGATCCGGACGCGTTGCTGGACCTGTACGCGCCGGCGGAAACCACGGGCCCGCTGCTGACCGTCGTCTGGATCCACGGCGGCGGGTTCGTCTCCGGCGACAAGCGCGACCTGGCCAATTATGCCCGGGTCCTGGCCGGGCAGGGTTTCGCGGTCGCCAGCGTGCAGTACACGATCGCGCCGGAAGCGCGCTATCCCACGCCCGTACGCCAGGCCAACCGGGCGCTGGCCTTCCTGGCAGCGGGTGGCGAATGGCCAGTGGATCCGGCGCGGCTCGTGCTGGCGGGTGATTCGGCCGGCGCGCAGATCGCGGCGCAACTGGCCGCGGCCCTGTCCTCGCCCGGCTACGCGCGCGAGCTGGGCATCGACGCGCCCGCCCTCGCACCGGGCCGGTTGGCCGGCGCCTTGCTCTACTGCGGTCCGCACGATGCCCGCCTGGTCAGCGGCGGGGGTCCCTTCGGCGGGTTCATGCGCACCGTCTTCTGGTCCTACTTCGGCCAGAAGGAGGTCGACGGGCTGCCGGCGGCGAGGCAATTCTCGGTGCCGCTGCACGTGAATGCCGCGTTTCCGCCCAGCTTCATTTCCGTCGGCAATGCCGATCCGCTCAAGGCGCATTCGGTGGCCCTGGCGGAGGCGCTCGAGGCCCAGGGCGTGCCGGTGACACGGCTGTTCTTTCCGGAGGACCACCAGCCCGCGCTGGCGCACGAATACCAGTTCGACCTCGATGCCGCCGATGGCCAGCGGGCGCTGCGCGAGAGCGTGGCCTTCCTGCGGGCGCTGCCGACGCGCGCGGCCGACTAGTCGATCCGCGCCGGGTCCAGGCCGGGCGGCCAGCCGCGCGGAAGGTAGTGCGCGGTGTCGGCGAGCAGCAGCAGGGGCCGGTCCTCCGGCGTGTCGCCGTACGCGTGGATGTGGCCGAAGGCGGACAAGTCGACGGCTTCGCGCACGCGCCGCGCCTTCTCCTCGAGCACGCACTGCGGGCCGGCATAGCGGCCGGTGAGCTGCCCGTCGGCGACCTCCAGGCGCGAGGCCAGGCAGGCGATGCCCTCGGCCTCGCACCAGGGCCGCAGCAGCGACTCGTAGTTGCCCGACACCACGATCACCCGATCGCCGCGCCGCCGGTGCGCACGCAGCCGGGCCAGCGCCTCGGGCCGCAGCAGGGCGGGCAAGTCCTCTCGCCGGAAGCGTGCCGCGGCAGCCTGGAAATCAGCCTCGGCGACGCCCGCCAGCGCGACCCGGGTCGCCTCGGCGCGTACGCGTGAGCCGGACACGAGGCCCAGGCGATAGCCCAGCACGGTCGGCGCCAGACGCCAGTGTCCGCCTCGCAGGCGCTCGCGCGGCGTCGCGGCGCGCAGGAACAGCGGAAAGGTCTCGCGGGTGGTCAGGGTGCCGTCGAAATCGAACAGCGCCAGGGCGGGAAGCTCAGCCGCCATGGTCTTCGCGGTGCACCTGCAGGAAGCCGCGCAGGAGGGGCAGCAGTTCGTCCAGCCGACGCGCGTACAGGTCCGGGATACCGCCTTCGAGGCCCGACAGCGCCCGAGCGAAGGCGCGGCCGCCGGCGTCCGCCGTGTAGTCCGGCCGGTAGTGGATCGCGATCAGGGGCTGCGCTTCGCGCAGCCCGGCCGAGGCAGCGACCAGTGCGAGGGAGCCCAGGAGGACCCAGGTGGCCTTGTCGCGACGGGCAGGCAGGATCAGGCGGCCGTCCATGGGGCTCCGGAAAAAAGACGGACCGGCCGCCAGGGCCGGCCCGCGCGAGGGTGGGGCGGGTCAGTCGCGCGACTGCAGCTTGGCAAGCAGGCGCAGGATTTCCAGGTACAGCCAGATCAGGGTGACGACCAGGCCGAAGGCGCCGTACCACTCCATGTACTTGGGCGCGCCGGCCTCGGCGCCGGATTCGATGAAGTCGAAGTCCAGGACCAGGTTCAGGGCCGCGATCACCACCACGAAGGCACTGAAGGCGATGCCCCAGGTGCCGGACTCGTGGATGAAACCGAAGCCTTCGAAGCCGAACAGGCGCAGGCCGATGTTCACCAGGTACAGCAGGGCGATGCCGCCGGTGGCCGCGACGATGCCCAGCTTGAAGTTCTCGGTGGCCTTGATCAGGCCCGACTTGTAGGCCATCAGCAGGGCCGCGAGCACGCCCATGGTCAGCATCACCGCCTGCATGACGATGCCCGGGTAGCTGGCTTCGAACATGGCCGAGATCGCGCCCAGGAACAGGCCTTCGAGCGCGGCGTAAAGCGGCGCGGTGACCGGGGCCCAGGTCTTCTTGAAAATCGTGACCAGGGCGACGATGAAGCCGCCGATGCCGCCGGCCAGCAGCCAGGGCATGACCGCGCCCGGGTTCTCCGGGGTGTACAGGCTCCAGGTGTAGGCCGCGGTGGCGACCAGGATCAGCAGCATCAGGCCGGTCTTGTTGACCGTGCCGCCGAGCGTCATCACCTGGCTGGCGTCGCGGCTGACGACCTGGCCGCTGGCGACGTCGAGGAAGGTGTTCTGGTTGAGGGCGGGGTTGCCGCTGCGCATGGCTGGCTCCGGATGGGTTCGTGCCGGGGATGCTAGCCGAGCCGCGTGGCCGGGGCCAGTCAGGGCGCCGCGGCCGGGTCGCCGCGCCGGCGCCAGCCATGATCGAGCACGGCGGCGTGGCCCAGGCCGGGCCGGCGGGCGTGGCGCAGGGCGCCGTGCACGTAGTCGGTGGCGCTGGCGCAGGCCTCGCGCAGCGGCAGGCCCCGGCACAGGTTGGCGGCGATCGCCGAGGCCAGGGTGCAGCCGGTGCCGTGGCCTTCCACGTCCAGGCGCGGGTGTTCGAATTCGAGCAGGGCCTGGCCGTCGTCGAAGCGGTCCACCATCGCGCCGCCGCCGGGCAGGTGGCCGCCCTTGAGCAGCACGGCGCGGCAGTCCAGGGCGAGCAGTTCGACCAGGGCCGCCTCGGCGGCCTCGTCGTCCGCGATGGCGTGGCCCAGCAGCAGTTCGGCCTCGGGAATGTTCGGGGTGATGACGGTGGCCAGCGGCAGCAGGCGGGTGCGCAGGGCGTCGAGCGCGGCGTCTTCGAGCAGTTTGGCGCCGGAGGTCGCCACCATCACCGGGTCGAGCACCAGGGCCCGGGGTCGATGGTGGTCCAGCGCATCGGCCACGGCGTGGATTGCGCGGGCATTGGCGAGCATGCCCAGCTTCACGGCGCCGATGTCGAAGTCCTCGAAGCAGGCGTCGATCTGCGCGCGCAGGAAGGCCACCGGAGGCACATGCACGGCCGTGACGCCGCGCGTGTGCTGGGCCGTCAGCGCGGCGATCGCGCTCAGGCCGTGCACGTCGTGCGCGGCGAAGGTCTTGAGGTCGGCCTGGATGCCGGCGCCGCCGCCGCTGTCGGAACCGGCGATCGTGAGCGCAGCTATCGGGCGGGTGGTGGGCATCGGCGGGGGTGGGGAATCGAATTCTGGACGCGGATTGACGCGGATCAGGGTGGATTGGGCCAAAGCGGAAAGGATCCATGGTGGTGGACGCCGGCTGCCGGAACGTTACCCGGACCGCGGGGCGGCTTCAATTCGCCAGGCCGGTGATCATCCGCGCCCATCCGCGCCCAGGCGCTTGTGCTTCCACGCCACGTACGACATCCCGGTCGCGCCGGTGAGCAGCGCGGGCAGGTACAGGGCGCGATAGTCGAAGGCGGCGAAGGCGAGGGCGCCGAGCACGCCGCCGGCGAGGAAGCTGGCGATGATCACCAGGCACAGCCACAGGCGCCGGCGGGCGACGGGCAGGCCGCGCAGGGCGTGGCCGAGGGTGATGCCCAGGTCGGTGAACATGCCGCTGACGTGCGAGGTGCGGATGACGGCGCCGCTGTAGGTTGTCGCCATCGCGTTCTGCAGCCCGATCGCCGCGGCCGCCAGCACCGGGCCCGCGAAGCTGCCGCGGGTGAACAGCGGCACCGCCGCCGCCAGCAGCACGGCTTCGATGGCCAGGGCCACGCCGTAGCGGCGGCCCAGGCGCAGCACGCTGTCCTGCACCAGCAGGCCGCTGAGCATCGCGCCGGCGACGAAGGCGAACAGCATCGCGGCCAGCTGCCAGGCGGCCTGGCCGTTGCCGCTGGCCAGCGCCGCGCCGAGCAGGGTGGTGGTGCCGGTGAGGTGGGTGATGGCCTGGTGTTCGAAGCCGAGGTAACCGACCACGTTCACCATGCCGGCGACCAGGGCCAGGGCGGACGCCCCGACCCAGACCCAGGTCGCCAGCCGCTCGGCCATGGCCCTACAGGACTTCCGACGCGTAGTCGGCCAGGCGCGAGCGCTCGCCGCGACGCAGGGTGATGTGGGCCGAATGGGCCCAGTTCTTGAAGCGGTCCACGGCGTAGGTCAGGCCCGAGGTGGTTTCGGTGAGGTAGGGCGTGTCGATCTGTTCGACGTTGCCCATGCAGATGATCTTGGTGCCCGGGCCGGCGCGGGTGATGAGGGTCTTCATCTGCTTGGGCGTGAGGTTCTGGGCCTCGTCCACGATCACCCAGCGGTTGAGGAAGGTGCGGCCGCGCATGAAGTTCATCGAGCGGATCTTGATGCGGCTGGCCAGCAGTTCGTTGGTGGCGCCGCGGCCCCAGCTGCCGTGGTCCTCGGTGTGCGTGAGCACCTCGAGGTTGTCGGTGAGCGCGCCCATCCACGGCGTCATCTTTTCTTCCTCGGTGCCGGGCAGGAAGCCGATGTCCTCGCCGACGCTGACGGTGGCGCGGGTCATGATGATCTCGCGGTAGCGCTGCACGTCCATGGTCTGGGTCAGGCCCGCGGCCAGGGCCAGCAGGGTCTTGCCGGTGCCGGCGGTGCCCAGCAGGGTGACGAAGTCGATTTCCGGGTCCATCAGCGCGTTGAAGGCGAAGTTCTGCTCGCGGTTGCGGGCATTGATGCCCCAGACCTGGTGCTGGGGGCTGCGGAAGTCGTCGACGATCTGCAGCACCGCGCGCTCGCCGTCCAGGCGCGCGACCTTCATCTCGACTTCGTCCTCGCCGGGCATGTACAGGAACTGGTTGGGGTACCAGCCATCGTCCTGGCTGCGGCGCACCTCGTAGAAGGTGCGGCCTTTCTCGGTCCAGCTGCGCAGGCTGCCCTCGTGCAGCTCCCAGAAGTCGGCCGGCAGCTCGGTGGCGCCGGTGAAGAGCAGGTTGAAGTCGTCGATCGCGCGGTCGTTCTCGTAGTCCTCGGCCTTGACGCTGCAGATCGAGGCCTTGATGCGCAGGTTGATGTCCTTGGACACCAGCACCACCGGCACGCCCGGGTGGTCCTCGATCAGCTGCAGGATCGAGCCCAGGATCTGGTTGTCCGGCAGCACCGTGCCGAAGCGCTTGCCCACCTCCACCGGCTTGAGCTGGAACAGCAGGCGGCCGATCGCTTCGGACGCGCGCAGCTGCAGGCCCTGCGGGCGCACCAGCGGCACGCCGCCCTCGAGGTCGCGACCGCCGTGGGCCTCGATGATCTCGTTGAGGAAGCGGCTGACCTGGCGCGCGTTGCGGCTGGCCTCGCTATGGCCTTTCTTGCCGTTGTCGAGCTCCTCCAACACCATCATCGGGATGAAGACGTCGTGCTCTTCGAACTTGAACAGCGCGGTCGGGTCGTGCATCAGCACGTTGGTGTCCAGGACGTAGATCCGCTTGCTTCGGGTCATGGGCTTCTCTGGCGTGGGGCGGCGGCCCCGAATTGAAGGCACGGGGCGGCGGCCCCGTAATGAAGGTGCGGGGCGACTGCCGCGCAACGAAGGGACGAGGCGACCGCGCCGGAAACGACGGCGCCGCCGCACCCGCGGGGCGGGGCGGCGAGGGGCCTGGCGACGGGGGTCGTCACTTGGCCGGGGCGGCCTTCGCGTGTTGCTGCAGCGACGCCAGCACGGCCTCGGCATGGCCCGGGACCTTCACCCCGCGCCAGGTCTCGGCGACGCGGCCCGTGGGGTCGACCAGGAAGGTGCTGCGTTCGATGCCGACGTAGTCGCGGCCGTAGAGTTTCTTGGGCTTGATCACGTCGAAGGCGCGGCACACCGATTCATCGGCGTCCGACACCAGGTCGAAGGCGAAGCCATGCTTGGCGCAGAAGTTCTGGTGCGACTTCACCGAGTCGCGGGACACGCCCAGCACCTCGGCCTTGAGCCGGCGGAATTTCGGGTACAGGGCGTTGAAGTCCAGGCCTTCGGTGGTGCAGCCCGGGGTGTTGTCCTTGGGGTAGAAGTACAGCACCAGCCAGTGGCCGCGGAAGTCGGCGAGGTTGGTGGCGCCGCCCCTGCCCAGGGTCATCGGCAGATCGAGGATGCGATCGCCCACGTTCACTGCGAGGGCCCGCCGCGCGCCGCCTCGGGGGCGGCAACCCGCGTCTTGGGTGAATGCACTTCGCCGTACGCAAGGATGGCCAACAGCAGGGAGGAGAACGCCGGGTATCCCATG
>JAYRTA010000011.1:0-12968 GCA_041919875.1 Arenimonas sp. | reverse complement strand
CGGCGGCGCCGGCGTCGAACGCGCCACGCTGGAGGCGGGCGAGGAAGCGGCGGCCCGCAAGGCGCTGGAGGATGCGCTGCGCGCCGGCCACGCCGCGCTGATGGCCGGCAAGCCGGCGCTGGACGCCGTCACCGCCGCGATCACCGTGCTCGAGGACGCGCCGCAGTTCAACGCCGGCCGCGGCGCCGTGTTCACCCACGACGGCCGCAATGAACTCGACGCCTCGCTGATGGACGGCGCCAGCGGCCAGGCCGGCGCGGTGGCCGGGGTGCATCGCGTGCGCAACCCGATCCTGCTGGCCCGGGCGGTGATGGAGAAATCTCGGCACGTGATGATGGTGGGCGACGGCGCCGAGGCCTTCGCCACCGAACAGGGCATCGAACTGGTGGACCCGTCCTGGTTCCGCACCGAGAAGCGCTGGCAGCAGCTGCAGCGGGCTCTGGCCGCGGAAGCGGCCGCGCCCACCGCCGCGCTGCCGGGCAGGGCCTACTTCGGCACGGTCGGCGCGCTCGCGCTGGACGCGGAGGGCCGCCTCGCCGCGGGCACCTCCACCGGCGGCATGACCAACAAGCGCTACGGCCGCGTCGGCGATGCGCCGATCATCGGCGCGGGCACCTGGGCGGACGCGCGCTGCGCCGTGTCGGGCACGGGCTGGGGTGAGTACTACATCCGCGCCGCCGCCGCCCACGACATCTGCGCGCGCATGAAGTACTCGGGCGCGGGCGTGCGGCGCGCGGCCGAGGCGGTGATCAACCGCGACATCCCCGCGAAGGGCGGCGACGGCGGCGCGATCGCGCTGGCGGCCGACGGCAGCCTGGCCTTCCCGTTCAACACCGAGGGCATGTACCGCGGCTGGATCGGCGCCGACGGCGTGCCGCACGTGGCGGTGTTCGCCGGCGAGGCACTCGCCGAACCCTGAGCGCGCGGGCGGGGGCGCGGGGTCCCCGCTCAGCCCAGGCGGTAGCCGACCGGCCCCTGCGCCTCCAGCGCGCGCACGAACTCGCGCGTGTAGCCGGGCCAGATCGCCACCACCTTGCC
This sequence comes from Arenimonas sp., assembly GCA_041919875.1. Taxonomy (GTDB): domain Bacteria; phylum Pseudomonadota; class Gammaproteobacteria; order Xanthomonadales; family Xanthomonadaceae; genus Arenimonas. Next base: position 11,930 of record JAYRTA010000011.1, on the reverse strand, counting down.
GGCCTCGCTGCGGTACCAGCTGCTGCAGCCGGCCCACACCGAGCCCTGCAGGCGCTGCTGCAGCCGGGTGTTGAAGGCCTGCATGGCCTCGGCCGGCACTTCGATGGCGGCACGGGGCCCGGCCGCGCGCGCGGCGCGCAGGCAGCGCAGCGCATGGCGCACGGTGGGTTCGATGTAGAGCAGGGTCGAAGTGTGGCCGGTGGCGGTGTTGGGCCCCAGCATCAGGAACAGGTTGGGAAAGCCCGCGACCGCAGTGCCCAGCCAGGCCTCGGGGCCGTCGCGCCAGGCCTCGGCCAGGGTGCGCCCGTCGCGGCCGGTGATGCACAGCGAGGACAGCAGCTGCACGGTGTCGAAGCCGGTGGCGCAGACCACGGCATCGATCGGGCGCTCGACGCCGTCGGCGGTGACCAGGCCGGTGGCGGTGAAGCGCAGGATCGGCGCCGTCACCAGCTCGACGTTCGGCCGCTGCAGCGCGGGGTAGTAGTCGTCGGAATAGATGATGCGCCGGCAGCCCAGCGGGTAGGCCGGCGTGAGCGCGGCGCGCAGGGCCGGGTCGGGCACCTGGCGGCGGCGGTGGCGCGCGGCCAGGGCCAGCATCAGGCGGCGCATCAGCGTGCCGTCCTCGAAGCCGCGCCGGCCCAGGTCGAGGAAGGCCACCCAGCCCGCGCGCACCAGCGCGGCCAGCGGCGGCAGGCGCGCCCAGAGCGGGTCGAGCGCGCCGTAGCGGCGCTCCATGCGCGGCAGCACCCAGTTGGCGCTGCGCTGGAACACGTGCAGCCGCGCCGCGATCCGCGCGATCGGCGGCACCAGCTGCACGGCGGTGGAGCCGGTGCCGATCACCGCCACCCGCCGCCCCGACAGCACGGCCTGCGCCGGCCAGCGCGCCGAATGCAGCCTGTCGCCCCGGAACCGGTCGAGGCCGGGGATGTCGGGCCAGCGCGGCTGGCTCAGCGGCCCGGTGCTGCACAGGAAGAAGCGTGCGTGCCAGACCTCGCCATCCGCGGTGGTGAAGCGCCAGCGGCCGCGACCGGCGTCGAACTCCGCACGCTGCAGGCGCGTGCCCAAGCGCAGGCGCGCGAACAGCGACTGCGATTCGGCCAAGCGCTGCTGGTAGGCCTGGATCTCGTGCGCATCGGCGAAACGCTGGCGCCAGCGCGGATTGGGCGCGAAGGAAAAGGCATAGGCTGGCGCCGGCACGTCCACCTGCGCGCCCGGGTAGCGGTTGTCCCACCAGGTGCCGCCGATGCCCTCGGACTGCTCCACCATCACGTAATCGCGCCGTCCCTCGCGCTGCAGCTGCAGGGCCGCGCACAGGCCGGACATGCCGGCGCCCAGCACCAGGGTGTCGAACTCGCGCTCCACCGTCGCGGCGGGTGTCGCGTCCAGCCTGCGCCGCACGAAGTCCGCCAATCGCCGCACGGCCGCATTGGCGCCGGGCAGCAGGCCGGCGTGCAGCTGGAACACGTGCCAGCGGTCGGGCACGGGTTCGAACTCGAGCGCATTGCCGGCGGCCTGCAGGGCGCGGGCCAGGGCCTGGGATTGCGCGAACAGCAGGTCGTCGGTGCCCGACTGCAGCCGCACCGGCGGCAGGCCGTGCAGGTCGGCCAGCAAGGGCGACACGCGCGGATCCTCGGCGCGCCCCTCGGCGTAGTGGCGCACGTTTTCGCGCAGCCAGGACGGCGTCAGGTAGGCCTCGCCGGGCACCGGGGTGGGAAGCGCCGACTCGCGCAAGTCCACCGCCGGCGAAATCAGGACGACGCCGGCCGGTGCCGGCCGTCCGCTGTCGCGCGCGGCGATGGCCAGGCCGAGGGCGAGGTTGCCGCCGGCCGAATCGCCGGCCACCAGCACCGGGCCCTGCGCGCAGAGCGCGTCGTAGGCGGCCAGGGCATCGTCGAGCGCGGCGGGAAAGGGATGCTCCGGCGCTAGCCGGTAGTCGGCCAGGTGCACGGGCACGCCTGTCTCGCGCGCCAGCCACGCGGCCAGCGCGCGATGCGTGCGCGGCGAGCCGACGGTGAAGCCGCCGCCGTGCAGGTACAGCACCGCGCCCGCGCGCACGGGCGGCGCATCGGGCTCCGACCAGCGCACGGACGGCACGCCGCCCAAGGTCTCGGCGTGCCGCGCCATTCCGCGCGGCAGCTTCACGATCGCCGACAACTGCTCCAGCCAGCGCCGCTGCGCCGGCACCCGCCAGCGCGGCGACAGCGCGGGCTTGAGCAGCAGGCGCAGCGTCCAGCGCAGCAGGCAGGCGGTGGGGCGTTCGGGCAGGGGCATGCGGGCTCCGGTGTCGGGCCCCAGCCTAGCCGAGCATGGGGGCCCGGGTCAGCGGCGAATCCAGCCGGTGGGCGATGCGTTTGCGCCAGGGTCCGCAGCACACGCCCGGTGGCGCGGGACCAAGGTGCGTGGAGGATCCATCACGACGACAATGCCAACCGCGCGGCCAGGCCCGGGTCGTCGAGGAACAGTGCGTCGGCGCCGGTGGCGATCGCGCACCTGAGTTCCTCGAGGCTGGCCGCCTCGTTCCTTGCGGCCGGTTCACCGGTCGAGAAAGGCCCCAGGAAGGGGTTCTCGGGGCGGAAGGTGTAGGCGAACACCTGCAGGGCCGCCGCATGCGCCGCGTCCACCTGCACCCGGCCCGGCGACGGGTCGCCCCCGGGCATCAGCAAGGCCTTGTGCACGCCGATGCCCTCGGCATGGCCCGCGACCTCACGCAGACCCGCGGGCGTGAGCAGCTGGGCGTAGTCGCCGCCCTCGCCCGCCAACGCGCGGTCGAAAGGGCGCGCGGTGGGCGCGCCGATCAACTGCAGCCGCCGTATCTCGGGGCGGTCCGGAAGTTCGCGGCGAAGCGCCTGCAGCGTGCCGGGCTCGAAGCACTGCACCCACACCGGAACCTCCCGCGTTACCGGATGCCGGGCCAGCGCCGCCTGCAGCGCGGGCAGCATCGTCAGCCCGCGCGCGGCGAAATGCGTCGGATGCTTGAGCTCGGGCACGAGCCCGATGGGGCGGCCGCGCGCGGCGACTTCCCGTGTCAGCAGTTCCAGTATCTCGTCCAAACTCGGGATGCCGTAACGCCCGTCATGGTCGGTGGAACGCAGGCCCGGCAGGGGCTCGCGCGCCCGCAGCCGCTGCAGCTCGTCCCAGCGGAAGTCCTCGACGAACCAGCCCGCGAGCCACTCGCCATCCACCTGCCGCCGCGTGCGGCGACCCGCAAACTCCGCGCGCGCCGCCACATCGGTGCTGGCCGAGAGCTCGTTGCCATGGCGCGCCACCAGCACGCCATCGCCGGTCATCACCAGGTCCGGCTCGATCGCATCGGCGCCATCGGCGATCGCCCGCGTGTATGCCGCCAGCGTGTGCTCGGGTAGCCACGCGCTGGCGCCGCGGTGGGCGATGATCCAGGGGCGGGGAGGTGCGGATTGCGACATGGAGGGAAACCGGCGGACGTGGCCCATGCTGCCACACCACGACTTGCATCCCATGGCATGCGCCGACAGCGACCTGGTCTCTTCGGCCATCGGGATGGGCGACAAAGTTGTCGGCGCCGTACACGTAGCGGGCGTAGTCCTTCACGCCGCCCAGGGTCCAGTGCATCAGGTTGTCCACCGCGTCGTATTCGAAGCGGTGGACGCCGCTGCCGCCGAAGAGGGCCGACTGCGCCTCGACCAGGCGGTCGATGCCGCCTTTGCAGCTACTCCTGATCGAGGTTCAGGCGCACGCCCTGCAGGTCCAGGCGCACGACGGTGATATTGAAAACGGGGCGGCCGCGGCGGCGCTTGACCAGCACGTCCTCGCCGTCGTCGGTTTCGACGTGGTAGTCGGCGCCGACCTCGGCCTTGAGCACGTCGCGCACGCGGCGGGCGACGGCGTTCTCGCCGGTGCCCTTGGCGATGGTGATTTCGACCTCGCGGGCTTCGCCGCCCTTGGGCGTCAGGGCCAGCCGCAGCACGCCATCGGCGCGGGCGCCGCCGCTGAACTGCAGGCGCCACTTGTTCTCCACCGGGGGCTCGCGGGTGGCGGCGGCCAGGGACAGGGCGGGCAGCAGGGACAACAGCAGGACGATCAGCAGGCGGCGCATGGCGGCACTCCGGTGGACGGACCCCCAGCCTGCCAGCCCGGTGCGCGGGCGGCCATTGGACCGGAGGCCTATGCCGGGCGCATTCGCCGCCCCGCCGCGGAGGCGCGCCCTGCCCCGGGACCCGGGCGAGCCCGGCGCCGGCGCCGGCGTGCGCTTCACGCGCGCGGGCCGGCTTCCAGCAGGGCGTTGATGGCCTTGCGGTAGTTGCGCCCGGTGCGCACCTTCGCGCCGCCCTCGAGCGTGAGCAGGTACTGGCCGCCGACGAAACCGTCCACGCGCCGGATGGCGTCCACCCGCACCACGATCGAACGGCTCACCTGGGCGAACTTGGCCGGGTCGAGCTTGCCCACCAGGGCGCCCAGGGTGCCGCGGATCAGGTGCTGGCCGGTGCGCGCGTGGATCTCCACATAGTTGGCGCGGGCGATGGCCAGCTCGATGGCGTCGGTGTCGATCACGTGCCGGGTGCGCCCCGATGCCCCGGCGATGCGGCGCGGATAGGGATCAGGCCCGGCCTGGGCGCGGGCCGCCAGGGCGTTGTCGCGCAGCTGGCGGATGCGGGCCACGGCGGCCTGCAGGCGCTCTTCGGTGTAGGGCTTGAGCAGGTAGTCCACCGCGTGCCGCTCGAACGCGCGCAGGGCGTGTTCGGAATAGGCGGTGACGAACACCACGTACAGCTCGCGCGAGACGCCGTCGAGCACCTCGAAGCCCGTGGCGTCCTCCATCTGGATGTCGAGGAAGGCGCCTTCGGCGCCGGTGCGCTCGATGGCCTCGATGGCCGAGGGCACGTCGGCGCACACGGCGGCGATCTCCACGCCCTCGACCTGGCCGATCAGGCGCTCGAGCCGGGCGCGCGCCCAGATTTCATCATCGGCGATGACGATCTTCATCGGTGCCGGGCCCGGGTTCATGGTGTCCCCCGCTGGAAGGTCAATGGAATGCGCAGCCGCGCCGTGTGGCCGGCCCCGCCCGGGTTGGGTTCGAGGCGGAACGCGCAGGCGTCCTCGAACAGGGCCGCCAGGCGCTCGCGGATGTTGTTTAGGCTGATGCCGTTGCCCGGCTGCGCGCTGGCGCGCCCGGGGCCGTTGTCGCTGACTTCGATCTCCAGGTCGTCGCCATGGCGCGAGGTGCGGATCAGCACCTCCACCCGCGGCGAAGCCGGCGAACGGCCATGGCGGATCGCATTCTCGACCAGCGGCTGGAGCATGAAGCGCGGCACCAGCGCCGCGCCCAGGCGATCATCCAGGGCCCAGCGCACGGCCAGCGCATCGCCCAGGCGCAGTTCCTCCAGCGCCAGGTAGCGCTCGGCCAGCTGCACTTCGCGCTCGAGCGTCTGCAGCTGCGTGGCCGGCTCCTCCAGGCCCATGCGCAGCAGGTCGCCCAGGGCGGCGATCATGCGGTCGGCCTTGCGCGGATCCTGGTGCAGCAGCTCGCTGAGCGAGTTGAGCGCGTTGAACAGGAAGTGCGGGTTCATCTGCGCGGTGAGCGCCTGCAGGCGCGCGGCCAGCAGGCGTTCGCCGAGTTCGGCGGCGCGGCGCTGGCGCGCCTGGGCCAGGTCCTGCAGCACCACGGCATAGGCCACGCCGGTGATCAGCACGGCGGCGATGAAGTTGTTGATGAAGCTGGTGTAGAGCACGTCCAGGAAGGCCGGCGGCGCCGGGTACCAATGCACCACCGGATTGAGCAGCACCACCGCCACCGCGCGGAACAGCACCACCGCGCCGACCAGGCCGGCATGCGCCAACAGGGTGGAGGCCAGCCCGCGCGGATGCGCCAGGAACCAGCGCACGGCCTCGACGCACAGCCAGGTGACCGGGATCCACAGCCAGGCGCCGATCATGTTGCGCGTCCACAGCGCGCCCATTGCGCCGTAGGTGAGCTCGATCGCCGGGTCGCGCATCGCCAGCTCGGAGGCCGACTGCAGCATGCCCTGCAGGGTCCAGACGACGCCCGCGATCAGCAGCACCCACTGGCGCGGCCGGAGCGCCATGGCGCTAGAGCGAACCCCCGAGCTGGAAGGCCACGTTGGCCACGCCGTGCACCAGCACCGGGAACAGCAGGCTGCCCGTGGCGAAGCGCAGCCAGCCGGCGACCAGGCCCCCGAAACCGGTCAGCGCCGCCGACATCCAGTCCATGGCGATGGCGCCTTGCGAATACGACAGCCCGTGCCAGAGCCCGAAGATGGCGGCCGTCGCCAGGATCACCGCCAGGTGCGGCGGTTCGGCCCGGCCACCACGCTGGGCCAAGGAGAGCAGCAGGGCCGGCGCCAGTCCGCGGTAGGCCAGCTCCTCGGCCAGGCCGGGCATCGTCGCCTGGAAGGCCAGCGTTTCCGGCGAATGGCTGGTGCCGAAGTGATGGCCCAGCCAGGTCGCCCAGGCGATGTAGGCCAGGCTGACGACGGTGGCCAGGCGCAGCTTCGCCTGCGGCCAGGCCAGGCCCAGCTGCCGCGGCGTGAGCCGCAGGGCGACGATCACCATCGCCGCCAGCGCCAGGCTGTAGAGCTTGCCGTCCCAGTTCCAGGCGCCGGGCAGGAGGTCGAGCAGCGGCACCCGCCGGGGCAGGCCGGTAATGAAATCGTCGGCACCGAGGTAGAGCGCGAAGGCCGCGGCGCCGGCCAAGGTGATGCGGCGGTCGAGCGGCCAGACGGCCAGGGCAACGGCGAACGCCGCGAGGGCGAACAGGCCGGAGGAGATCAGGTCATCCATGTCGGAACAGTAGCGGACGAAGGCGCGGTCCGTCGCGCGGCGCCCCGTGGGCAGGGCGCGGCGCCATCTAATCCGGGCGGCGGGACCGGCCGCAAGCGGCCGGGGACGAAGCCTTCGAAACCGGGGCCGAACGCCGGACGCGCGGACGCGCCGGCGCCGGCGTCAGGGCGCCGGGCAGGCCGGCAGCGACAGCGCGCGGGCGATCTCGCGCCAGTCCAGCGCCACCGCGCCCTGGTCGTCGTGCACGGCGTAGAGCACGCCGTCTGGGAAGCGCGCGCTGGGCGCGGCGTGCAGCCAGATGCCGTCGGTGTTGGCCACCGTGGCGCCGGCCACCGCGCCGGCGTGTTCCAGGGTGGCGCGATCGAACAGGTGGAAGACGGTGCCCGACTTGCCCTGTTCGGTGGTGATCCACCAGCCGCTGCCGCCGGCGCAGGTGCGCAGCATGATGCCTTCGGCCTGCGCGGCGAACAGCCCGCGGCCGATCACGCGGCCACTGTAGCCACCGGCCAGGTCGTAGACCTTGATTTCGTTGGCGTAGGACTCGTCCTCCTCGGCTACCAGCAGGCGGTCGAGCTTCGGATCGCCCCAGATCGATTCCACCACCCGCAGCGCGCCTTCCGGGCCGGTGTCGCCGAAGGCGCCGGCGTGGGTGCCGCGGGCCTGGCCGTCGGCCACGTCCACCGCATAGCGGTGCACGCGCTGGTCGAGCTGTTCCAACGGCGGCAGGATGTCCTCGCCCTGGGCGTCCTCGCCGGCCATGTAGGCGTCGGTGATGTACAGCGTGTAGCGGCCGCCGCCCTCGGGCAGCACCCACAGGCCGTAGGGCTTGCGCAGCTGCTCGCTGCCGAAGCTGCCCAGCGGCGCCAGGTCCGGCAGCTGCAGCACCTGCACGCGCCGGCCGTCGCGCTCGACCACGAAGGCCAGGTCGTCCACCACCGCGATGCCGTTGGGGCGGCGGAACTGCCCGGGCCCGTCGCCTTCGCTGCCCAGGCGCGAGATCGTCTCGCCGGACTCGCCGTCGTAGACCACCAGCTGATCGGTGGCCTTGGCGGTGGCGATCAGCAGCAGGCGGCCGTCGGGCGCCGACCAGCTGGCCACCGAGTCGATGTTGTCCTCGGGCGTCATCGCGGTGCGGAAGGCTTCGGGCACCGCGGCGATGTCGCGGTGGGCGGCCGGTGCCTCGCTCCCCGCCGGGGCGACTGGCACCTGGGCGGCCGCGGGATCGGCGGGCGCGTCGGTCGCCGGCGCGCAGGCGGACAGAAGGACGATGAGGACGGTGGTGGAAAACAGGTTGGGTCGGATCATCGGGGCGGCCTCAGAAGTTCACCTTGGCGCCGACCACGTAGGTCCGGCCATACACTTCGCGCTGCAGCACGTTGCCCGGGCGGCCCTGGTAGAGCTCCAGCGGCTCGTCGAGCAGGTTGCTGGCCTCCACGAACAGGCTCCAGTCGCGGCCGGCCTTCCAGTCCAGCGAGAAGTCGAGCTGGGTATTGGCCGCCACCCAGAGGTCGTAGCGGGCGTCGTCGCCGATCTCCTCCAGGTACTCGCTGCGGTGCACGGCGGCCAGGCGCAGGGACAGGGCCTCGTTCTCCCAGCCGACGTGGCCGCTGTAGATGCGCTCGGACGAGAGCGGCAGCGGGAAGGTCTCGCCGGCGCGGTCTTCCGTCCCAGCGGTGAATTCGGTGTCCAGCCAGGTGCCGCTCAGGCCCAGCAGCAGGCCGTTGTCGAACTTCTTCTGCCAGTTCAGCTCCAGGCCGGTGACGGTGGCGTCCTCGCCGTTGACCGGCCGGGTGACGTCGAAGCCCGGGAAGTCCGGGTCCTGGTCGGTCCAGGTCTGGACGATGTAGCCGTCGATGCGCTTGTGGAACAGGCCGATCGCGACCAGGCCGGCATCGCCGACGTAGCGCTCGAAGGACAGGTCCAGGTTGTCCGAGGTGTAGGGGTCGAGCTGCGGATTGCCCAGCTCGGCCTCCTCGTCCTCGCGGTTGATCTGCGCGCGCGGCGAGATGTCGCCGAACTGCGGCCGGGCGATGGTGCGGGTGAGCGCGCCGCGCAGGACCCAGTCGCCATCGGTGTCGTAGCGCAGGTGCAGGCCCGGCAGCACGTCGGTGTAGCGGCTGTCGGCACCGGAGGGCGTGGCGGAGAAATCGCCGTCCTCGTCCACCTGCACCGCCCAGCCGCGGGCGTCGAAGTCGGTGCGCTCGATGCGGGCGCCCGCGACCACCCGGAGGTTGCCGAAGTCCATGGTCGCCATCAAGTAGCCCGAGAGCACGTCCTCGCTGGCCACGTAGTCCTCGACCAGCGAGATGCTGGTGTTCTCGTCCACGTCGCCGGGGCGGGCCGAGTACAGCGCCAGGTTGTTGCGCAGGAAGGCGCGGAAGGCGGCCACGTCGATGCCGTCGCCCATGTCGCCGAAGCGGTAGCCGGGCGCGCCGGCGTTGAACTGGCCCAGCAGCAGGTCCGGGCCCACGCGCAGCTCGGCCTCGTCCACGTCCACGTCGCGGTCGCGCCAGCGGCCGAGCAGGCCGGCCTTCCAGGTCACGCGTTCGCCCGCGTGGCTGAAGTCCAGGCGCGCGCTCAGGGCCTCGTCGTCCACCCACTTGGGCGCCACCACGAAACGGTTGAAGGCGTAGTTGTCGTTGCGCAGCCAGCCGTCGCCGGCCGGATCGAGCACCGTGTAGCGCGGCACGCCGCCGGTCTGCACGTCGATGGCGATGTCGTCCTCGCCCTCGTAGCTGAAGCGGCCCTCGACCTCGTCGGTGACGCGCTCGCGCACCCGGGTCCAGCCCAGGCCGTAGGACAGGCGGGAATCGCCGAAGCGGTTGTCGCCGCCCAGGCTGGTAGTGAAGGTGTCCTCGGCCTTGGTGCGCCAGCGGATGCGGCGGCTGAAATCGCCCGGGTCGATGTTCTCCACCCGGTAGCTGCCGTTGCTGTAGCCGGTGATGTCGCCCTCGCCGATGGGGATGATGCTGTTCTGCCGGCTCTCGGCGTCGGTGAAGTCGGTGTAGAGCGTGCGCAGGTAATAGCGGCTGTCCTCGTCGGGGCGCCAGTCGAGGTTGAGGTTGAGGCCGGTGCGCTCGCGGTTGATGCGGTACTTGCGCTGCTGCACCTCGATCGGCACCAGGTCGTCGGGCACGTCGTCGTGCTCGTCGTACTCGACCTCGATGTTGTCCGACTCGTAGTCGCGGTCCTGCCAGCTCAGGCCGACCGCCAGGCCGAAGCGGCCGTCGAACACCTCGCTGTAGTTGAAGGCGGCCTTGGGGCTGGTTTCGCCGCTGAGCGACTGATGGCTCCCCTCGAGGCTGGCGCGCAGGTGGCGGCCCTCGCGGTCGAAGGCCGAGGCGGTTTCGACCTGGATGGTTCCGCCCAGCGAGTCGCCGGGCATGTCCGGCGTCGGGGCCTTGATGACGGTGAGCTGTTCGGTGGAATCAGAGGGGATCACGTCCAGCGGCGCGGCGCGGCTGCCGTCCTCGGGCGTGCCCATCGCGATGCCGTCCACCGTGACCACGTTCTGGGCGGCATCGAGGCCGCGCACCACCACGTACCGGCCCTCGCCCTGGTCGCGGGTGACGCTGATGCCGGGCAGGCGCTGTAGGGACTCGCCGACGTTGTTGTCGGGGAACTGGCCCATGCTGTCGGAGGCGACGGCGTCGGTGATTGCGTCGGAGCCGCGCTTTTCGGCGATCGCGCGCTGCTGCTGTTCGTATTGCGGGTAGACGACGATCTCGTCGAGTTCCACCGGCCCGGGCGCGGCGGCGGGCGCGGGGGTCGCGGCCGCCTGGGCGGCGACGGTCGGCGACAGCGGGACCAGGACCAGCGCGAGGCTGATGGCGAGGCAGAGCGGATGGCGGTTGGACACAGGCAGGGGTTCCCCGGAAGAGACCCCGCCACCGTATGTCCGGCAACTTTCAGCCCGGTGACGCCCCGGTATCGCTTGCGCGACAGCGACGTTTCATTCGTGTGTCGGCCCGCGCCTCAGACCCGGCCCACCACCGGCAGCAGCGCGCCGGTGATCGCGGCGGCCTCGTCCGAAAGCAGGAAGGCGATCGCCGCGGCCAGCTGGACCGGCTGCACCCAGCGGGAGAAGTCCGCATCGGGCATGTCGGCGCGGTTGGCCGGCGTGTCGATGATGCTCGGCAGCAGCGCGTTGACGGTGATGCCGCGGTCCTTGAGTTCCTCGGCCAGGGCTTCGGTGAGGCGGGCGACGCCGGCCTTGGAGGCCGCGTAGGCGCCCATGCCAACGCCGGCCTTCACCGCGCCCTGGGCGCCGATGTTGACGATGCGGCCGCCCTCGGGCAGCCGCGGCAGGGCAGCGCGGCAGGCGCTGACCGCGGTGCGCAGGTTCATCTGGTACATCGCGTCCCAGGTTTCGAGCGCGCCGCCCCCGATCTTTTCCCAGCGGAATCCGCCGGCGATGTTCACCAGGCCGTCGAGGCGGCCGTGGGCCTGCACGATGGCGGCGAAGGCGGCATCGGCGGCCTGGGCGTCGGCCAGGTCCACGCCGCCGTGCAGGCTGGCGCCGCCGAGCGCGGCCGGATCGCGCGGCGCGCGCGCGAAATCGATCGCGGCGACCCGGGCGCCCGCCGCCTGCAGCCGCTGCACGACCGCGGTGCCCAGGGCGCCGAAGGCACCCGTGACGGCGATGGTCTTTCCGGCGAGGGACATGGCGGGCTCCTGCGTGGCGGGGCCGCCATGTTACCCGGCGCGCAGGGCCCGGCGGACGCGCCTAGACTACGGGCCAGCCCCCTGCCCGCCCGACCCATGCTCGATCGACTCCTCCGCCGCCTGTCGCGACGCCTGCGCCCGGTCCGCGCGCCCGTGCCGGCACGCGTGGACGTGCCCGCGGGCGATGCCTTCGAACTCGAGCTCGACCCCGAGCGCCCGGTCCCGGTCACCCCCGATGCCGCGGGCGGCACGCAGGCACGCGCGCCCTCGGCGCGGGCGCCCTGGCCCGGCATGGGCCTGCGGCTGTCGGCCGGAGAGGGCCTCCGCACGCCGTCCCTGGCGGTGGGTCCGGAATCGGTGCTGCGGCTGGCGCTCGAAGGCGAGCCGGACGCGAGCGGCGAGTGGGAGCTGGCCTGGAGCGATGACGGGGCCGGCTGGCGCCTGCTGGCGCACGGGCCGCTGCTGCCGGACCCGCCGGGCGTTTCGATCGA
>JAYRTA010000010.1:0-13215 GCA_041919875.1 Arenimonas sp. | reverse complement strand
ACCTACGCGGCCACGCGCGACTTCGCCGAAGGCCTGGTCCTGCTCGACCGCACCCTGGCGGTCGTGGACCAGGTGCAGGAGGCCGACGTCCGCCACCACGCCTGGTCCTCGGCCGGCGTGATCTACAACCAGGTCGGCCAGTACGAACTGGGACGGCATTACGCCGAACTGATGCTGGACGACGGCGTGCAGGGGCGCACCGCGTGCTTCGCCGGCGTGCTGCGGCTTGAATCGCTGGGCCATCTCAAGGCCCTGCCCGAGGACCCGCGGGCCATCGCCTCGGTCGTGGACCAGTGCCTGGAGGCCGGCGAGCGGGTGCTGGCGGGATTCGGGCGCATCCAGCTGGCCAGTGCCCGCGCCGCCGCCGGCGATGCCGAGGCGGCCATCACCGAGCTCGAACCGCACCTGGCCGAAATCGAGGCCACGCGCTACCCGCGCCTGGTCGGCGAAGTGCATTCGCTGCTCGGCGATTTCCAGCTGCGCGCCGGGCGCCTGGGCGCCGCCGAGACGCATGCCCGCCGCGCGGTGGAGAACACCGCCGGCATCGCCAATTCGCTGCCGCTGGTGATCGCGCACCGCGTGCTCTACGAAGTCGCCGAACGTCGCGGCGACACCCCCGAGGCCCTGCGCCAGTACCGGCTCTACGCGGAGGCCGACAAGGCGTTCCTCGACGCCGTGAAGGCGCGCGAGCTGGCCTTCCAGCTGGCGCGGCACGAGACCCTGCAAAAGACCCAGCAGATCGAACTGCTCAACAAGCAGAACGAAGTGCTGGTGCTGGAACAGGAAGTCGCCGCCCGCACCTCGCAAGCGGCGCTGCTGCTGGTGCTGCTGCTGGTGGCCCTGCTGGCCTTCATCGGCTACTTCGCGTGGAAGACCAAGAAGACCCAGCTCTCGTTCCGGCGCCTGGCCGAGACCGACGCCCTCACCGGCGTGAGCAACCGCCACCACTTCAGCCGCCGGGCCCAGGCCCTGCTCGACGCCTGCGAGCAGTCGGGCGAACCCGCGGCGCTGGTCATGTTCGACCTGGACGAGTTCAAGTCGGTGAACGACCGTTTCGGCCACGCCGTCGGCGACTGGGTGCTGCAGCAGGTGGCCGCGACCTGCCGCGAGGCCTGCCGCAAGCGCGACCTGTTCGGCCGCCTGGGCGGCGAGGAATTCGCCTTCCTGCTGGTGGGCTGCGACCTCGACGACGCGCTGGCGCTGGCCGAGGACTACCGCGCGCGCCTGGCACGCATCGATACCGCCGCCACCGGCCAGGCCTTCCGCGTCACCGCCAGCTTCGGCGTGGCCGACACCGCCGGCGGCGGATTCGATTTCCTGCCGCTGCTGGCCCGCGCCGACGCCGTGATGTACCGCGCCAAGCGCGAGGGCCGCGATCGCGTCTACGGGCCGCTGGGCGCCGCGGATGCCTGACGCCCCCGCCTGGCCGGCCATGCGCCTGCCGGCCGGCACCGACCGCCTGGCCTTCGCGGCGCTGGCCGCGGACGACGCCGCCTTTCTGGTCGAGCTGCTGAACGACCCCGACTTCCTGCGCCACATCGGCGACCGGGGCGTGCGCGACGAGGCATCGGCGCGCGATTACCTCGCGAAGGGCCCGTGGGCCAGCTACGCGGCGCACGGCTTCGGCCTGTGGCGGATCGGCCCGCGCGAGGGCGGGCCGGCCTGGGGCCTGTGCGGCCTGCTGCAGCGGCCGGACCTGCCGGCGCCCGACGTCGGCTACGCCCTGCTGCCGGCGGCGCGCGGCCGCGGGCTGGCGCGGGAGGCCATCGCGGCGACGCTCGCGCACGCCTTCGGCCCGCTGGCGCTGCCGCGGGTGCTGGCGATCGTCAGCCCGGGCAACGTCGCCTCCGTGCGCCTGCTCGAAGGCCTGGGACTGGCCCGCACCGGCGACCACGAGGGCGGCAACGGGCGCGTGCAGCTGCACGCGCTCGAAGCCGCGGCCTGGCGGGCGGCTCAGACCGGGGTCGGGTTGCGGTAGGCGAACGCCGCCTGGTGCCAGTAGGGATAGGGCTTGGGCCGGGCGCTGGCGGCGTCCAGGCGCGCCACCTGCGCCGGCGTGAGGTTCCAGCCGACCGCGCCCAGGTTCTGGCGCAGTTGCTCCTCGTTGCGGGCGCCGATGATCACGCTGCTCACCGTGGGCCGCTGCAGCACCCAGTTCAGGGCGACCTGGGACACGCTGCGGCCGGTCTCGGCGGCGATCTCGTCGAGCGCATCCACCACCTGGTACAGGTACTCGGTGTCCACCTGGGGCCCGCCGGCGGTGGCCACCGGGCTGTGCAGGCGGCTGCCCGGCGGCAGCGCCTGGCCGCGGCGGATCTTGCCGGTCAGCCGGCCCCAACCGAGCGGGCTCCACACCACGGCGCCGACGCCCTGGTCGGCGGCGAGCGGCATCAGCTCCCACTCGTAATCGCGCCCCACCAGGGAGTAGTAGGCCTGGTGCGCGACATAGCGCGGCCAGCCGTGGCGATCGGCCGCGGCCAGGGATTTCATGAGGTGCCAGCCGCTGAAGTTGGACACGCCGACGTAGCGGATCTTGCCGTCGCGCACCAGCACGTCCAGGGTCTGCAGCACTTCCTCCACCGGCGTGCGGGCATCGAAGCCGTGCAGCTGGAAGAGGTCGATGTAGTCGGTACCCAGGCGCCGCAGCGAGCCCTCGACCGCGCGCAGCAGGTGGTAGCGCGAGGAACCGACCTCGTTCTCGCCCTGGCCGAAGCGGAACGTGGCCTTGGTGGAAATCAGCAGCGAATCCCGCGGGCGGCCCTGGATGGCCGCGCCCAGGATCGACTCGGAGGCGCCGCCGGAATAGATGTCGGCGCTGTCGAACAGGTTGGCGCCGGCCTCGAGGCAGATGTCCACCAGCCGCCGCGCCTCCGCGACGTCGGTGGCGCCCCAGGCCTTGAAGAACTCGCCCTCGCCGCCGAAGGTGCCGGTGCCGAAACTCAGGACGGGTACGCGCAGGCCGGACCGGCCGAGGTAGCGGAATTCCATGGAATCGTCTCCGGAACGTGGGGCGCCCATTGCAGCGCCGCGCGGGCGCTGGCGGCAAGCGCCGGCGCGGGATGCACCGTTGCTTCGCGCCGCCGCCGGGACGGCCGAAAAGACACGGGGCGGGCCGCTCGCGCGACCCGCCCCGCGGGAGAACACCGCGCCCGGCCCGCAGGCCCGGCGCGGCTGGCCGTGATTACTTCGCGGCGGCGTCCTTGAGCTTCTTGAGCGGACGCACCTTCACCTTGACGGTGGCCGGCTTGGCGGCGAACCACTGCTCTTCCTTGGTGAACGGGTTGATGCCCTTGCGCTTGGGCTTGGCGGCCACGTTCACGACGTTGATCTTGAGGATGCCCGGCAGCACGAACGCGCCGGCGCCCTTCTTGCTGACCGAGGCGTGCACCGCACCCTCGAGCGCACCGAACACGGCGCGGACGTCCTTGGCGGCAACGCCGGTGCCTTCGGCGATGTACGCCACCAGGCCCGACTTGCTCAGCGCTTCCTTGATCGGCTTCGGCGCGGCCGGCTTGGCAGCGGCCTTCGGGGCAGCCTTCTTCTTCGCAGCTTTCTTGGTAGCCATTTTTCTAGTTCCCGTCTTGGGTGTGTTTCGTAGGTTGGGGTGCCTGGGGTCGCCCCGGCAAGGCGAATGTAGGGCAACACACGCGCCGCGCCAAGCCCGAAATCGCATTTTTTTCGGGTTTTTTTCGCAACCGGGCCGAGACACGACGGATGCGGGCCGGACCGGACACCCCGGGCGAAGCCGGCGAACGGGCCGGCGCCCCCGGCCCGTCCATCGCCCGGCCCGCCCACACCCCCCGCCGGCCGCTAGAATGCCGCCCTCAGGAAACCCGGAACCCCGCCATGAGCGACACGCCCCCCGATCGCCTCTCCGTCAACCCGCGCAGCCCGCACTTCGATGCGGCCGTGCTCGAGCGCGGCATCGGGGTGCGCTTCAACGGCGTCGAGCGCAACAATGTCGAGGAGTACTGCATCTCCGAGGGCTGGGCGCGCTTCCCGGTCGGCAAGTCGCTCGACCGCCACGGCAATCCGATGACGATGAAGGCCAAGGGCCAGGTCGAGGTCTGGTTCCTGGACAGCGCCGGCGCGAACGCCGCCGACGCCGGCTGAGGCGCGGCCTCAGCCTTCCACGTAGCGCACGAAGCCGGCCAGGTAATCGGCCAGCGATTGCCGGGAACGCTCATCCACCAGCCGGCCCTCCGCATCGAAGGCCTGGCCGGCGCGCGAGACCATCAGGGTGGCGCCGAACCAGGGCTGGGTGCCCAGTTTGCGGAGCACCGACAGCCACGCATCCTGCGCCAGCACCGTGCCGAACCCGCCGGCCGACGCACCCACCAGGCCGATCCGCCGGCCACCGAAGACCTTGCCGATGTCGGCCGTCGGGCGCGACATCCAGTCGATCGCGTTCTTGAACACGCCCGGGATGCCGCCGTTGTACTCGGGCGTGGCCAGCAGCAGGCCGTCGCAGGCCGCCACCTTGTCCTTCAGCGCCGCCACGGCGGCCGGAATGCCGTCACGGGCCTCCGCGTCGCCGTCGTAGAGCGGCACGCCGTGCAAGGTCGCGACCTCGAGCGTGCTGCCCGCGGGCAGCAGATCGGCGGCGTTGCGCAACAGCGCGGTATTGAACGAGCCGGCGCGCAGGCTGCCGGAAATGCCGAGCAAACGGGCCATGGGGTGCTCCTTGCGAACGGGATGGCCAGCCTAGCGCCGGGGCCGTGCACGCACCATGACTTCCGGCCCAGGCCCGCGCCGCGGGCCTGAATCGCGCGCGAATAATCAGCGTTTTTCCCGCGCCGGGACTGACCGGCCGTGCCGCCGCAGCCCGTGCTTGGAAAGGCCCCACCGCCGGTTCCGTCCGTCCCGAGCTCCTGCATGCGCCGCCCTCCCGCCTCCGATCCCTTGCGCCTGTGCCTGCTGCTGGCCTGCCTTGCCGGCGCCGCGCTGGACGCCCGTGCCGGGGATCCGTCGCCCTGGCCGGCGCGGCTCTCGGCCACCGGCCTGTTCGAGCCGGGCGCGCCCGGTCGCGTGGATGCGCGCCACCTGGCGTTCTCGCCGGTGTATCCGCTGTGGTCGGACGGCACCCGCAAACAGCGCTGGCTGTCGCTGCCGGCCGGCCAGGCGGTGGATGCAACCGACCCGAACGCCTGGGTGTTCCCGCCGGGCACCCGGCTCTGGAAGACCTTCGGCTACGACCGTCCGATCGAAACGCGCCTGATCGAACGGCTCGCTGACGGCCAATGGCGCTTCAGCAGTTACGCCTGGGACGCCGACGGCCGGGATGCGCGGCTGGTGCCCGCCGCGGGCCTCACGGTGGACGTCGCCGAGGCGCCCGGCGGCCGGTATGCCATTCCCTCGCGCGAGGACTGCCTGGCCTGCCACGGCGGCACCCGCACGCCGGTGCTGGGCTTCAGCGCGGTGCAGCTGTCGCCGTTACGCGATCCCGGCGCGCCCCATGCCGGCGAAGGGGCCCAGGACCTGGCGACGCTGGCCGCCGCCGGCCACCTCAAGAACCTTCCCGCGGCGCTGCTGGCCGATCCGCCGCGCATTCCCGCCGCCAGCGCCGACGAGCGCGCCGCCCTGGGCTATCTGCACGGCAACTGCGGCCATTGCCACAACCGCAGCGGACGCGGCGTCCCGGTCGTGCTGGACCTGTCCCTGCAGTGGCGCGACGGCCAGCTCGACGCCGGGACCGTGCGCCGCTCGATGATCGGCCGCCGCGCCCGCTACGCGCCCGACGGCGACGCCACCGCGCGCGTGGTCGCCCCCGGCCAACCGATGCATTCGCTGCTGCGCCAGCGCATGCACGATCGCGATCCGCGCACCCGGATGCCGCCGCTGGGCACGCGTCTCGCCGATGCCGACGGCCTGGCCCGGATCGACGCCTGGATCACTTCCCTCCCTCCCGACAAGGACACCCCGCCATGAACCAGCCCCTGCCCCGGGCCGCTGCCCTGGCCCTGCTGCTCGGCAGCACGCTGGCGGTCGCCACGGCCGCCGACCCGGTCGACGACGCCCCGGCGACCGCCGCGCCGGCCGAGCTCGATGCGCCGCCCGCCCGCCCCACGCCCGGCATCGATCCGGTGCTTGCCGAGCGCGGCCGCTACCTGGTCACCGTGATCGCCTGTGGGGACTGCCACACCCCGCTGAAGATGGGCGAACACGGCCCGGAACCGGACCGCTCGCGCTTCCTCGCCGGCCACCCGGAGACGCTGGTGATGCCGCCCGCGCCGGCGCCGCAGGGCCCGTGGCTGGTCTCGGGCGCCGGCACGGCCACGGCCTGGGCCGGCCCCTGGGGCACCAGCTTCACCGCCAACCTCACCCCCGACGACGACACCGGCCTGGGCCTGTGGAGCTACGAGAATTTCCGCGACACGCTCCGCACCGGCCGCCACCTCGGCCGCGGACGCAAGCTGCTGCCGCCGATGCCGGTCCCGGCCTTCCGCCACCTCGGCGACGACGATCTGCGGGCGATCTACAGCTACCTGCGCACCCTGCCGCCGGTGTCCAACCGCGTGCCCGAGCCGCTGCCGCCGCCGGGCCCGCCCGCCGGGGAGTGAGCGCCGTGGCCGTCACCACCCTCATCGAACTCCGCACCGAAGCCTGCGCCACCGACGCCCTGGTCGCGGACCTGCGGTCGATGCTGCCCGACACCCGCCGCTACGACGGCTGCCACGGCGTGGACGTGTACCGGGACCGGCAGTCGTGCCGGATCTTCCTGGTCTCGCGCTGGCAATCGCGCGAACACCACCAGCGCTACCTGCAGTGGCGCCAGGACAGCGGCGTCGCCCGGCGCCTGTCGCCCATGCTGGCGGCGCCCCCGGTGGTGCGTTACCTCGAACCGGTGAACGCCTGAGTCAGGTGCCGCAGAAGGTCGCCAGCACGCGCTGGCCGGCGGTGGGCGGCAACAGGTCTTCGCGCTCGCCGTCGTCGTCGTCGAAGGGACGCCGCACGGCCTCGAGCAGCGCATCGAAGGGCGCGAGGTCGCCGCCCAGGGCCGCCACGATCGCTTGCTCGATCCGGTGGTTGCGCGGGATCACCGCCGGGTTCACCGCGCGCATCGCGGCGGCGCGGGCCGCCGCGTCGCCCGGTTCGCGCGCCAGGCGTGCCTGCCAGGCCTCCAGCCACTGCTCCATCGCCGGCGTGCGCGGCAGTCCGGGCAGCCGCTGCGGCCAGGGCCGGCCGTCGAGCCGGTGCGCGAGGGCGCGGAAGGACAGCGTGTAATCGGCCTCGACCGCCTGCAGCGCCTCCAGGAAGCCATTGGCCAGCGCATCGTCGCCGTCTTCGTCGCGCGCCAGGCCGAGCTTGCGGCGCGCGCCGGCCAGCCACAGCGCCTGCACCTGCGCGGGAAACGCCTCCACCACCGCCCGCACGGCCGCGAGCGCGCGATCCTCGTCGGCATCCACCAGCGGCAACAGGCACTCGGCCAGTCGCGCCAGGTTCCATTGCGCGATCGCGGGCTGGCGGGCATAGGCGTAGCGGCCCTGGCGGTCGATCGAGCTGAAGGTCTTGCCGGCGTGGAATTCGTCGAGGAAGGCGCAGGGGCCGTAGTCCATGGTTTCGCCCGAGATGGCCACGTTGTCGGTGTTCATCACGCCATGCACGAAGCCCACGTGCAGCCACTGCACCACCCGTTCCGCGCTGCGCCCGGCCACGTGCTCGAGCAGGCCCAGCGCCGGCCGATCGTGCGCGTGCAGCGCGGGCGCGTGCCGGGCGATGGCGAATTCGAGCAGCCCGCGCAGGCCGGCGAGGTCGCCGCGCGCCGCCGCGTACTGGAAGCTGCCCACGCGCAGGTGGCTGCCGGCCACGCGCGTGAGCACCGCACCCGGCAGCGCACCTTCGCGCCAGACCTGCTCGCCGCTGAGCACGACCGCCAGCGCGCGTGTGGTCGGGATGCCGAGCGCCTGCATGGCCTCGGACACCAGGTACTCGCGCAGCACCGGGCCCAGGGCGGCGCGACCGTCGCCGCCGCGCGAAAACGGCGTGCGCCCCGAGCCCTTGAGCTGCACCTCGCGCAGGCCGCCGCCGGCGTCGCGCACATCACCCAGCAGCACCGCGCGACCATCGCCCAGCTGCGGCACGAACTGCCCGAACTGGTGGCCGGCATACGCGGTCGCGACCGGCGCGGCCCCGGGCGGCAGGGCGTTGCCGCCGAACCAGGCCGCCGCGGCGGCGGGCGGATCGGCGGGCCAGCCCAGGTCGCGGGCCAGTGCCGCGTTCCAGGCCAGCAGGCGCGGCGCCGGCACCGGCGTGGGCATCACGGGGCGGGCGAACTCCGCGCCCAGGGCGGCGAAGGCAGGCGGCGCCAGCCAGGCGCCGGCATCTGTGGTGTCCATGCCGGCACGCTAGCACGCGCGCCCGGGCACCTTCAGCAGGGCGTGCCGCGGGCGATGCGGGTGGTGGTGACCACGGGCAGGGTGCCGGCCGCGGCCAGGTTCGCGGGGGCGTAGGCCGAGGGCGCGTGCGCCATGCGGTCGAGCACGGACTGGTGCACGCACTCCCCGTGGCCGCGGTGGGCGCCGATGCCGCGCACGTGCTGCCCCATCGCCCGGTAGGCCGCGGTCATGGAGTTGTTGAGCGTGGCGTTGAAGCAAGGCCGGAAGTAGGACAGGTAGGCGGTGTCGAAGGCCAGGCCGAGGCCTTCGGCGCGCTCGACCATCCAGTGCAGGGCCTCGTTGGCCAGGCCGTCGGGGTTGTAGCTGCCTCCGACGTTGCTGTGCACGCCGCAGAACCAGGCCTGCTCGAGCCGCCCGCTCCAGGTCGGCGGGCGCTCGAACAGGTTCACCGCGAAGGGCTTGCGGCGCTCGTCGATGGCCATGGCGTGGAAGGCATTGAGCACGTGCCGGTTCAGGCCGATGTCGTGGTACTGGTACTTGCGGCCGTTGAACATCTGGCCGAGCAGGCCGGGCGCGCCCAGCGCGCCGACGGTGTCGAACACGCCCAGCAGGTGGATGGGCGGCGCCGGGCGGCGGTCGGGGATCTTGCGGAAGGCCTGGGCCCAGGCGGCGCTGTCCTCGCCGGCGCGGCTTTCGTAGAGGGCGTAGAGCTCGGGCACGAAATAGTCCTCGCCCTTGCGCACCAGCCCGACCTTGTTCATGAAGCCCACCAGCGTGCGCACCGTGAAGGCGCCGCGGCTGAAGCCGAACAGGTAGACCTGGTCGCCCTCGACGTAGTTGTAGAGCAGGAAGCGGTAGATCGCCCGCACGTTGTCCTCGATGCCGCGGCCGAAGGCGCCGCCGGTGAACTTGTCCATGCCGCCGTCGGTGCCGACGCCATCGAAGTAGCCCACCACCTGGTGCGTGCCGGCGCCGTCGAGCGCACGCACCGCCCGGGCGATCTTGGTGACGTTGGTGGGCCGGCGCTTGCCGGATCCCTCGTCCAGCTGGTCGCGCTCGTTCCAGGTGCCATCGGCGCAGATCACGATCCGCTTCATGCTGTCGGGCTCCTCAGGCCAGGCGGACGAGCAGGCCCTCGCCTGCGTCGCCGAACCGGGCGGTGTAGTCGTAGTCGTGCTGGCGGCGGGCCTCGCCCCAGTCGCGGTTGTGGTCGCTGCGCACGTTGAAATGCAGGGTCGGCTGGCGGCCGGCCGCGCCCAGCACCACGCGCGCCAGCGCCGGGTCGTCGGGATGGCCGAAGCGCGCGCCCGTGCTCGAGACCAGGTAGTGCCGCGCCGGGAACGCATCCAGCACCGCCGCGCTGGTGTTCTTGGCGCTGCCGTGGTGCGAGAGCTTGAAGGCATCCACCGCCTGCGGCGCGCCGCGGAAGGGCGGACGCTGCAGCGAATCGACCAGCACCGACGGGTGCGCATCGGCCGCGAACAGCACGCGCACGCCCTCGAATTCCGCGAGGAAGGCGATGCTGGCGCCGTTGGGGTGGGTCTTGTCTTCCTTGAAGGGCAGCGCGGCCAGGTCCTCCAGGTCGCCGCCCAGGAAGCCGCCGGGCAGCACCGTTTCCTCGTCGGCGAAGGCGGCGCCGGGCACCAGGCCGTGGCGGCGGATCTCCTCCTCCCACGTGGGCTTGAGCGCCTGCAGCTTCTCGAAGCTGGGCGAGAGCAGGGTGAGCTTCATGCCGCCCACGCTGAAGCGCTTGAGCGGGCCCGTGCGCGGCACCATCGCGGCGCGCTGCCCGAATCGCTTGTTCCAGGCCCAGCCGCCGCGGCGGATCAGTTCGGTCAGCTTCTCGGCCTGCATCGCGCCCAGGTCGGCCGGCGGCAGGTCGGAGAGGTGGAAGTAGCCGTTGAACCAGATCTCGCGGATCTTCACCACGTCCGGGTCGAGTTCGTCCAGGAAGCGCAGCGCGCCGCCGATGTGGTCGTCGTCGATGTGGGTCACCACGAACAGCTCGAATACGCAGCGGCCTTCCCGGTCCACGACCTCCTGGATGCGCCGCTGCAGCGGCCCGGCATAGGTGGCCGCGGGGCCGGTGTCGATCAACAGGCGCTTGGGGCGCTGCGGGTCGCCGTATTCGACCCAGAGGCAATCGCCGTGCGCGGCATCGAGCAGGTGGATGGTGAACATGTCTTGTCCTTACAGGCGCCAGGCGCTGTGGCCATAGGCCACCAGGGTGAAGGCGACGCCGTTGCCGGCGGCCAGCAGTTCGCGCCGCACCTGCAGGATGGCTTCGTCCAGCCGCTGGGCCGGGCGGGCCGGGTCGGCGGCGGTTTCCAGCAGGCGGCGCACCAGGTGTTCGGCCTGCAGCGCATGGATCACCGACAGCGTGCCCACCACCACCGGCGCCCCCTCGAAGTGGAACTGGTGCACGAAATCCAGGAACGCGACCTCGTCCAGCGCCGTGCTGCAGCCCATCAGCAGCACCAGCGGGCCGCGGCCGGCGCCGGCGTGCACGTAGTCTCGGTCGAGCAGGGTCGAGGCCAGCACCTGCCGGGAGATCTCCAGGCCCGGCACGGCGAGGAAATCCGGCGATTCCATCTTGTGCGG
The DNA here is from genome assembly GCA_041919875.1 of Arenimonas sp. Lineage (GTDB taxonomy): Bacteria > Pseudomonadota > Gammaproteobacteria > Xanthomonadales > Xanthomonadaceae > Arenimonas. The sequence continues at coordinate 2,278 of JAYRTA010000010.1, read as the reverse complement.
CACCAGCAGCAGCAGGTCGGGCGCGTCGCGCGCCACGGCGGCCTGCCAGTCCGTCCACGAGGTGACGTGCCGGGTGGCCGGCACCAGGCGCGCGACGGTGGACGGCAGCCCCTTCGGGCCCTGCATCTGCGCGTCGGCGCGTTCGCTCGCGGCCAGCAGGGCCGACGTGAACGGGCCCAGGCGCTCCTCGCCCGGCACCGGCACCGACACCACGTGGTCGCGGTCGCCGCTGGCGGCGTGGCGCTCGATGCACTTGGTGAAGCCCCAGAACGCCGCCGGGCAGACGTGGTGCTTGTCGTCGCGGTGCGGGCAGGCGGCGTGCACCGGCTCCCCGCCGGGCGCGAGCGCGGCCAGCGCATGCGGGCACAGGGCGGCGTCGGGCACGGGCGCGCGCCCCTCGTAGAGGAACTCGACCGGGAAATAGGCCTTGTCCACCGCCTCCACCACCTGCACGCGCCGCGCGGCGGCGAGCGAAGCCAGATCGTGCTGGCGGGCCAGCTGCTTGAGGATGGCGGCGCCGTGGTTGGCAAGCGTGCGCATCAGGGCCAGGGTTTCCGCCCGGGCCAGGGCCTTCTCCGGTTCACCCACTTCCTCCATCACCGCGCGGGTGAGCACCTTGCACATGGCCTCGACCGAGGATTTCAGGCCGGCCGGTTCCAGGAAGGACACGGCGCCCGGCGCGATCGCCGCCAGCGCCGGGTCGCCGACCGGGTCATCGTTGATGACGAAGGCCAGGTCGGCCGGCACGTCGGCGCTGGGGCTGGTGAAGCCCGGCGCGTAGCGGCTTTCCGGCCGCAGCTGCAGGCGCGCGTCGTCGCCGGCCGTGAGCAGCAGGGTCTGCAGCACGCGGTTGCCGTGCAGGACGATCACGCGGGCGCGGAAGCCGGCCGGGTCGGCGCCGCAACGCAGCGCGAAGGCGACGCGCTCGCTGGCGCCGGTGGCGGGCAGGTGCAGCGCGGCACGCTCGGGCGGCGGCACGACGACGCCGCCGTCGGGCGCGCGCACGGGGCTGAGCGGGCAATACACCAGGCCCAGCGCGTGGCCCTCGGGGCGGTCGGGCAGCCGGCTTTCGTCCAGGGCCTCGCCGGCGGTGGCGTGCGCGGCGGCCTCGCGGGGCGCGATGAAGACTTCCAGCCGGTAGTCGCCATCGGGCTGCAGCGGCGGCGCGACGTCGGTGCGTTCGCCGCTGGCCGGCAACAGGTCGGCCTTGAGGTGGCGCGGGTCGCGGCGGACGGTGGCAACGGGTGGCGATGCGCCGGGCGCGGCGGCGTCGGGGGCCGTGCCGTCGCCGGCATCAGGCATCGGCGAGGGCGAGGGCGGCGGCGGCGGCGGCGGCGGCGGTGGCGGTGGCGGTGGCGGTGGCGGCAAGGGACCGAAATCACCCTCGCCCACGGGCGGCCCGGCCATTTCCGGCGGTGCCGCCATCGCGAAGCCCTCGTCCGACCACGGCGCACGCCGCAGGTCGAGCGGGCCCAGCTGTGCCTCGAGACTGCGGCGCAGGCGCGCGAGGCGGGTGGCGCCTTCGGTTTCCTGGTGCCAGGGCCAGCGCGGCACCTGCCTTTCGAGCGCGCGCGCCACGCCTTCGGCATTCACCGCCCCGGGCGGCAGGTCGAGATGGGCGCGCAGCTCGCCCTCGTCCTCCAGGGCCGCGCGCGGACCCCAGCGATGCAACTGCCCGGCCAGGCGCGCGGCCGCGTCGGCGGGCCGGTTGCCGGCGGCGAACCGGATGTCGCACAGCAGCAGCGGCGCACCCAGGGTGTTCGCCGGCAAGGCATCGGCCTCGGCGCGACGCTGGGCCGGCGGCCGCTCCTCGAACAGCGCCTCCGGCAGCGGCAGGTTGTGCGAGAGCTGGGCCAGCAGGCCCAGGAAGCGCGCGTGCTGGTCCAGCGCCGGCCAGCCGCAGACGCCGACGACCGCGGCGCGCAGTTCGTAGGCCAGCTGCTCCATCGTCTCCGCGGCCGCCTCCGGCGCCAGGTCGGCCTCGCCCAGCACCAGCACCACGCTCGCGCGCGACCAGGTGGCGCGCGCCGCCGCCAGCGCGCCCGACAGCGGCCCGGGCAGCAGCATCAGGTCGGCGATGCCCTCGGGCGCCGCGTGCATCGGTTCGAACAGTTCGCGCAGCCCGGCATCGGCCAACTGCGCCCGCAGCACGCGCCCGTCCGCGTCGTCCGGAAGCGACACGCGCAGCGGCCAGTCCAGGGCCGCGACTTCGGGACGGAAGGCTTCGAACACGGCCGCATCCCAGGGCCCGTCCTGCACCAGCAGCGCGACCAGCCAG